>NZ_JBHURV010000022.1:0-159411 GCF_042673865.1 Streptomyces sp. NPDC056987 | reverse complement strand
GGGCTCCGCCGGGGTCGGCGGAGCCCTCCGCGCGTCGCTCGTCACTTCCGGAGCACTACGGCTGCTCGCCCACCAGCGCGGCCAGCTCGGGGTCGTTCTCGTACCGGCGCCGGTGCAGGTCGGCGATCTTCGCCCCCATCTCCGAGTCGTGGTCGTCGACGATGTCGTACGACTCGTACTTCTCCACCAGGGGCATACCGATCCGGTCGGTTTCCGCGTGCGCGGGATGCGTCAGATACGCCCAGTAGCCGTCGAGGTCCTCGATGACGAACACGCCGCCGCAGTCGAAATCGCCTCCGAAGTCGCGCCCGACGATGAACGACTTCACCGCCGGGATGTCCCGGCCCTGGTTACGCATGCTCTCCAGGGCCTCCCCGACCTGCTCCTCCGTGACGCCCGCCTTGGCCTTCAGCCGGATGGTGTGGTAGATCATCATGCTCCCCTTCATCGGTGGGTGAAATGCGTTGCCGCCGACTCGGTGCGGGGCAGGAGCGCCGCACGAGTCCCATCAATACGGCGAGCGCCCCGACGAGCGGTGCGCAAGGCCGTTCACGGTCATGAGCCGACTATGAGGTGGTCCGGTACCTCGTCACATCGGCATGAGTTGCCTATTCGAGGGCGCCCAGGGCCTCTCGTCCGGATCACGCCGGGCAGGTGCCGCCGCGCGGAGGCGTCGCCGGAACCGCGACGCTCCCTTTCCCGGACCGCTCCGCCGGGCGACCGCCCTCGGCTCCGGCCGCCCCTCGGCGCGTGATTCCGGTCGTACGCCGATAAGTTAAAATTTTCAACATGTCGACGTCCTTACCTCGGCCCGACCTGCTCCTCGGCAGATTCGACGAGAAACGCCACATGGACGAGTTGACCGGCAGGGCGGCCTCGGGCCGGGGTGGTGCGCTGGCCCTCAGAGGTGAGGCGGGCATCGGCAAGAGCGCGCTGCTGGCCCATGCGGCGGATACGGCGTCGGCGTTCCGCGTCATTCGCGCCTCGGGCTCGGAATTCGAGCAGCATCTGCCGTACTCCGGACTGCATCAGCTGTGCGTGCCGATGCTGGAGCACCTGGACGCTCTGCCGCACCCGCGCCGCGATGACCTGCGGGCGGCCTTCGGTATGGCCGAGGGGACGCCCGACTCGTTCCACATCGGCCTCGCCGCCCTGGGGCTGCTGACAGCCGCGGCGCAGGAACGGCCCCTGCTGTGCCTGATCGATGACGCGCAATGGCTGGACAGCGCGTCGTTGCAGGTCATGCTCTTCCTGGGGCGCCGGATCACGACCGACCCGATCGCGATGCTGTTCGCGGCCCGGTCGGGGGACGGAGCGGCGGAACTCGACGAGCTGCCCGGGCTGGTCGTCCGCGGCCTGAACGACAGGGACGCCAGGACTCTGCTGACGACGCGCAGCCCGTTCCCCCTGGACGACCAGGTGCGTGACCGGCTGATCGCGGAGGCCCAGGGCAGTCCGCTGGCGCTGCTCGAACTGCCGCGGGCCGGAGGCTTCGTGCCGCCCGAGATGTCCTCCGTACCGAGCCGGATCGAGCATGGTTTCCAAGCCAGGCTGACCGGCCTCACCGCGGAAGCCCGGCTTCTGCTCACCGTCGCTGCCGCCGACCCGACCGGCGATCCCGGCCTGCTCTGGGCGGCCGCGCGCCACCTCGGCCTCGACCTGGCCCGGTCCAGCGCGGAGGCGGCCACGACCGGGCTGGCCGAATTCGGTCACCGGATCCGTTTCTGCCACCCCCTCGCGCGGTCGGCGGTCTACCGGGCGGCCTCAGCCCGTGAGCGCCATGTGGCCCATGGCGCGCTGGCCGAAGTCACCGACCCGACGGGGGCCCCGGACCGGCAGGTCTGGCACCGCGCGCAAGCCGGCGCCGGTCCCGACGACGACATCGCCACCGCGTTGGAGCAGTGCGCGTCACGGGCCCGGGCACGTGGGGGCGTGGCCGCGGCGGCGGCGTTCCTCGAACGCTCGGTGGCACTGTCCCTTGATCCCGGGCGCCGTATCGAGCGGACTCTGGCGGCAGCGCAGGCCCACTTCGACGCCGGGACGACGGACGTGGCGGAAGGACTGCTCGCCACTCTGGAGACCGCCGCGCTCGATGACCACCAGCACGCCCGAGTCGATCTGCTGCGGGGCCGGACGGCGTTCACCCGGCGACACGACGATGCCGGTCCGATGCTCATGACGCGCGCCGCACAACGGCTTGTGGCCCTGCACCCGCGGCAGGCACGCGAATCCTTCCTGGACGCCCTGGAGATGAGCCTGGTCGTCGGCCGCGGCGGTGGCGTCATCCGCAAGGTCGTGGCCGCGGCCCGGTCCGCGGCTCCGGCATCCGATTCCCCGGATCTGCTGGACGCGCTGATCGAACTGGTCACCAACGGTTACCCGACCGCCGCTCCGCTCCTCCACCGGACCCTGCACGGCGAGCACGAGCCACTGTGGTTCCGGCGGCCGGCCCTCGCGGCCATGATCGCCATCGAGCTGTGGGACCCGCGGACCCATACCGACATCGCCGACTGGCTGGTGAAGGACGGCCGTGAATCGGGTTCCCCGCTGGTGCTCAGGCTCGGCCTGGCCCAGCAGGCCATCGACGCCGTCATGACCGGCGACCTCGGGAAGGCGATCGCCGCCACGGCTGAGGAGGCCGCGATCGCCGACGCCGCCGGCATTCCTCCCCTCACCTACCACCGCCTGCACCTGGCCGCGCAGCGTGGCCGTCGCGAAGAGTTCGAGCAGCTCGCCCGGGAGGCCGAGAACGGTCCGCACGGCACGGGGCAGGTGACGAACCTGCACTCGACCACGGCCCTGCTCAACAACGGACTCGCCCATTACCCGGCCGCGCTGGCCGCCGCACGCAGGGCCACCGAGCACGACGACATCTTCCTCACCGGATCGGCCCTGCCGGAGCTCATCGAGGCAGCTGTCCACTGCGACGACCATGCCACCGCGAAGGAGGCGCTGGCATCGCTGACCGAGCGCACCGAAGCCGGCGGAACCACCGTCGGCCGGGGGATCGCCGCCTATGCGCGAGGGCTCGTGACCGGCGTCGAGCACCACTTCCAGGAGTCCGTCGAGCTCCTCGCCAAGGAGCGTCTTGCTCCCTACCTGGGCCGGGCACACCTGCTGTACGGACAGTGGCTGCGCCGTGAGGGCCGCCGCCGCGACTGCCGCCGGCACCTGCGCACCGCCCATGAGCTGCTGTCCAGGGCCGGAAGCGAGGGCTTCGCCGCGCGGGCCGCCAACGAGCTGCGCGCCACCGGCGAAAGGGTCCGCCCCCGTTCCGAGCAGCCCTACGAGAAGCTCACCATGCAGGAAGTCGCCGTCGCCCGCCTCGTCGCCTCCGGTGCCACCTCCAACGAGGTGGCCGGCCAGCTCTTCATCAGCAAACGCACCGTCGACGCCCACCTGCGCAACATCTTCCGCAAGCTCGGGCTCACCTCACGACGCCAGCTCAAGGACCACCCTGAACTGCTCACCCAGGAACGGTTCACATAGGCATCGCGGCCATTCACCGCCGCGACGACAACGGACCCGGCCCGCACCACCGCGCTGGACGCACGGCGGCGGGCCGGGGACGGTGTGCGTTGTTCAGCGTGCTGCGCCCGCCGTCAGACCCTGGTCGAGTTCTCCACGGGTGCCGGAGCCGCGCTGACAGGTCCGGGTGCGGACACCGGCTCGGGGCCGCTTTCGCTGAGGCCGTACCGCAGGTGGAGCCTGCGCAGGAAGCCGGGCGCGTACCAGGCGCTCTTCCCGAGCAGACGCATCGCGGCGGGGACGAGGACGCCGCGCACGGCGAGGGCGTCGAGGAGGACGGCCAGTCCGCTGCCGAGACCGAACATCTGCATGAAGCTGATCTGGGCGGTGCCGAAGGCGAAGAAGCTCACCGCGAGCAGGAAGGCAGCCGCGCTGACGATGCGCCCGGTGTGGCCGAGACCGTTGACCACGGCGGTCCCGTTGTCGGCTCCGTGGTCGTGGAGCTCCTTGATCCTGCTGGTGACGAAGACCTCGTAGTCCATCGAGAGGCCGAAGGCTATGCAGAACATCAGCACCGTCATGGACACCTCCATCGGCTGCGCGGTGAAGCCGAGCGGCGAGGAGAGGTTGCCGTCCTGGAAGATCCAGGTCATCACGCCGAGGGTGGCCCCCAGGCTGATCAGGTTGAGGACCAGTGCGCGCAGCGGCTGCACGACGCTGCCGGTGAACAGGAAGAGCAGCAGGAACGTGGTGAGGACGACCAGGGTCACGGCCAGGGGGAGCCGATCGGCAATGGAGTCCTTGGCGTCGACGAGCGCCGCGTCCGTTCCCCCGACCAGGGGCCGGACCCCGGGGGGCGGGGTGACCGCGCGCACCCGCTCGACCAGGTCCTGGGCCGCGTCCGACTTGGGTGTCAGGCCGCTCACCACACTGATCCGCTGCGCGTCGGGCCGGCCGAGGGCGGCATCGGCCGGGCCGGCCGCCGCGGCCTCTCCCTTGGTGTAGGTGCCCGCGCTGCTGTCGACCCGGATGACACCCGCGAGTTCGGACAGCCGGCCCGCGTACGACGCCAGCGGGGCCTGGCCCACGGACCGGTCGATGGCGATCTGGAGGGCCGAGTCCTCACTGCTCGCGAACTTCTCCCGCAGCACCTGCGAGACCTGGCGGCTCTCGGCGTCCTCGGGCAGCACGCGTTCGTCCGGCGTGCCGAAGGTGATGCCCAGCAGCGGGCTCGCCGCGAAGAGCAGCACGGCGAGGACGGGCAGCGCGGTGAGCGCGGGCCGCCGCATGACCGTACGGGCGAGCCGTCCCCACATCGGTTCCCTGGTGGCGGAGCGGGCCGGCTTCGCCCACGGCAGTCGCCCGCTGTTGACCCGGTGCCCCAGGACCTTCAGCAGGGCCGGCATCACGAACAGGGTGCTGAGGGCGGCGATGACCACGACACCGACACCGGCGAAGCCGAACGAGCGCAGGAAGTACTGCGGGAACACGAGGAGCGCCGCCAGGGCGGCCGCGACCGTCGCGGCGGAGAAGGCGACGGTGCGCCCGGCGGTGTGCACCGTCCGCAGGACGGCGTCGTCGACGCTCACCCCGGCCGCGATCTGCTCCCGGAAGCGGCTGACCATCAGAAGGGCGTAGTCGATGCCCAGTCCGAGACCCAGCGCGGTGGTGAGGTTGGTCGCGGTGTCGCCGACATCGGTGACGCTGCCGAGCACGAAGAGCAGGGCGAACGAGCCCATGATGGCGATGACCGCGATGACCAGCGGCAGCAGGGCCGCGACGACGCTGCCGAAGACGAACAGGAGCAGTACGAGAGTGAGGGGTACGGCGATCACTTCGGCGAGGATCAGATCGTCGACCACCTGGCCGGACAGGTCGGCGCCTACGGCCGCGCCTCCCCCGGCCCGGACGGTGAGGGTGCCCTGGTAGGTACCGGTGTACGCGTCGAGGATCTCCTCGACGTTGTCCCGCAGCTGGGTGGCGTCGCCTTTCACATGGGCGAGCACCACGGCTTCACGGCCGTCCTCGGAGCGGAGGCCGGGGCTGTTCGTCTCCCAGTACGAGACGATGTTGGTGAGGTTCTTCTCCTTCTTGAGGTCGGCCACCAGGGCTCGGCCGGTTCTGCCGGAGGCGGGGGTGTCGACGCGGCCGTCGGAGGAGCTGACCAGCAGGACCAGGTTCGCCTCGCCGCCGAACTTCTCGTCGATGACCTCTGCCGCGCGGGTGGACGCGGAGGCGGGGTCGTCGAATCCGCCCCCCTTCAACTTGTCGAAGGCGCCCGCACCCAGCCCACTCATGAGAGCCAGGGCCACGACAGCGACGATCAGCACCAGCCGAGACCGGCGAATTGCCAGCTCGGCTATACGTTCGAACACGGATGATCTCCTTCAATGCTTTCTGCGATAGGCGAGGGGCGTCAGCCGGACAGGAACCGGCTTCACGCACCGCAGAGCCCCTTCACCCCGTCAGAGAGGGTGCGGTGCCGCGCTCTTCGTCGCCGAGAACGACGCTAGTAAGACAGGCGGCACTTGAGCAGTAGGAGATTTACCTGACACTGTGAGGGAAATCTGACCCGCCGCGGCTTCCGACGCCCCCGGCGGCGGGTGGGTGCGGTGGACCCTGGCTGAGCCCCGCACACGGTCTTAGCGTCGAGTCATGAGACACGAAGAGGTAATCGCCGACCTGCACCACCGATGGGTGTTCGGCTGGGAGCGCGACAAGGGGGACGCGCCGTTCGACTTCCGGCGCACCTTCGGCGAGTTCTACGACTTCAACTCCCCCGACGTCCGCCTCTACGACGACTTCGACCCCGCGCAGCGCGTGGCGACGACAGCCGCCGGATACGGCTCCATCTGGGAGCCCGCATTCGACCGGATGGTTTCCGCGCATCATGCCGTCGACGACGGGCCCCATGTCGTCGCGGGCCACGAACTGGCCGCGTCCACCCTGACCTTCGTCGCGCGGATCACCATGCCCGACTCGACCACGGACATTCGCACCACGACCTCGCTGGTCTGGCACCGGACGGCTGACGGCTGGCGGATCGTCCGCGAACACAACTCCTCCAAGGTGCTGCCGGCCGGGGATCTCGACGGCGTGCTGCCGACGCCCAAGACCCCATGACGCCGTGCACCGGCCCGGGCTCCCGCTCCGGGCCGGTGCGGCGGCCCGGAGGCTCCGGCGAACCCGTCGAATTACCGACGTCACACCCGTTGACGCGCGCACCGGTGCCGCCGAAGAATGTGCGACACGCCTTTGACAACGTTGTCTATCTGCCGAGGTTCCGCTCCGTGTCGCATCCCCTCCCCCTCGATCGCCGCCGCTTCCTGCACCTCGCCGGTCTCACGGGCGCGCTGGCCGCCCTGCCTCCGCTCAGCGCCGCCGCCGGCCCCCAGGGAGCGGAAGGCCGCGCGGACACACCCCCCGACGCCGTCGCGGCCACCTATCTGCGGGTGCTCCTGGACCACACCCGGTGGTCCGAGACCCAGTGGGACGAGGCCCAGGGCCACTACCGGGCCAAGGACTTCGGGTTCGCCGTGGTCCTGGGCAACGCGGTCCTGCTCACCCACGGCACCTACGACGCGGAGCGCGCGGGAACGGATCCGGAGACCCTCAAGCGGCGCACACTCGCCACGATCCGCCACTTCGCCGCGTCCAACCGGCTCACCGGCGGCGGCGAGTGGGGCCGCACGCTGTTCTTCGACACCACGTTCCAGTCGTACTTCATCCTCGCCGCCCGGCTTCTGTGGCAGGACCTCGACGCCACGACACGGACGAACGTCGACACCATCATCCGTGAACAGGCCGCCTATTGCGCGTCGTTGGGCAGCGGCGACGACCCCGCCTCGGGCAGCTGGACCCCCAACGGGCTGCTCGGGGGACACATCGGCGACACCAAGCTGGAGGAGATGGGCCTGTACGCGCAGACCCTCGCACCGGCGCTCGCGTGGGCCCACGACGACGACCGCGCCGCCGACTGGGCCGCGTGGTACGGCATCTGGTCGCGCAACGAGGCGGGGCTACCGCCCGCCGACCTCGCCAACCCGGCCCGTGTGGACGGCGTCGCCGTCTCCGAGAACACCGCCCGCAATCTGTACGACACCTTCATCGTCGAGAACCACGGCTCCTTCGGCCCGCACTACCAGGAGGAGTTGTGGCGCACCTCCGGCCGTAACGCCGCGCACTTCCTCGCGGCGGGACGCCCCCTGCCGCAGGTCCTCGTGCGGCAGCCGAACGCCGAGCCGCTGTGGCGCACACTGCTGGGTGTCATGAGCGACGCGGGCGAGCCGCTGATGCCGATGGTCGACGACCGCGAGCACCTCTACGGCAGGGACGTCATCCCGCTCGCCTTCCTCTCCCAGGTGATGCGCGACCCGGCCGCGGCGCGCGCGGAGCAGGAGCTGGCGGCGCGGCTGGAGGCCTACCAGCAGTACCCGCCCGCGCACCGGATGGTGAAGTTCTCGGGGGAGCCGAAGTACGAGCCGGAGGCACGTGCCGAGATCGCGATCAGCTATCTGCTGCACGTGTGGGCGGCGGCCGCCGGCAAGCCCGTGACGGCGCTGTCACGCGAGGAGCTGTTCGCGCAGGCCTCCGGTGTCACGGACTTCGGGAGCGGCCCCGGGCTGGTGTCGCACCAGTCGCGTGGCGCGTGGGCCGGGGCGGTGACCAAGCCGGGGTTCGTGAAGTTCGCCTGGCAGCCGGGGCACGACGACTGGCTGTTCCGGCTCGGCGGCGCGACCCCGATGTTCCTGCCCGCCACCGGTGCGAAGGTCCAGGGCCGTACCGTACGCGTGTACGAGTCCCTGCGCGACGGCTTCGACGCCGGCGCGACGCTGCTGCGCCTGGACGGCGGCTGGGCCGGGTTCGCGACGCTGCCGACGGGCGCCGTCGTCTACGCGAGCAGCGGCACCGCCGACGCGGAGGGCCGCCTCGACATGCACAACCTCACGATGCCCGGCATGCCGGGGCTCGACGGCGCGCGCACGTACCTCTTCGAGGAGGGCGAGGCGACCGTCCGCGCCCGCGACACCTCCCCCGGCACACCCGCGGGGCGGGTCGACGAGCTCGGCTTCACACCCACGACGGTGCGCCATGTCCGCATGCTCGGCGTGCGGCCCGACCCGTCCTACGGGTACTCGCTGTACGCCGTCGAGGTGCGCGAGGGCTCCCAGGGCGCGGACCTCGCACGCGGCGGATCCGCCACCGCCTCGTCGGCCGACGCCGGGAAGGGCGCGCCCCTCGCGGTGGACGGCGACGCGACCACCCGCTGGGCGGTGTCGAGGGCCGAACGTCCGCGCGCCGACAGCTGGCTGGCCGTCGACCTCGGCGCCGAGCGCCGGATCGGCCACGTCACCCTGCGCTGGGAGTCGGCGGCCGGCCGCGCCTACCGCGTCCAGGGTTCCACGGACGGCCGGAACTGGCAGGACCTGGTGACCGGGCCGAGGCCCGCGGTGAGCAGCCGCGGCGGCTGGCTCGACATCGAGGGGCGCGCGGGGCTCGTGGTGCGTGAGGGCCGGAACCCGATCGGCGTGTACGACGACACGATCGTCCTCGGCGACGGCCCGGCGGCGCCTCTCCTCGTCGAGGGCTTCCCCGGTGTCCCGGCCGGGGAGCTGCGTACGACAGCCCGGCGCCCCGCGCCCTCGGCGGAGGCCGCCGAGGTGCGCACGACGCTGACGGACGGGCACCTGACCCTGTTCAACCTCTCCGGCGAGTCCGTCAGGACGAGGGTCGCGATCCCGCGCACCGGCACGGAGACGGTGGTCTTCGAGGGCACGCAGCGGCTGACCGACGGCGGCACCGTTTTCGAGGCCGCGCTGCCCGCCGCCTCGGCGGTCGTGCTGGCCCCGCGCTTCACACTCACCCCCCTCACGGGCGGACGACTGCCGTCGGGCCTGCGGGTCCAGGTCGTCGACGGTGCCACCGTGCGCCTGTCCGGGGCCCGTTGCGCCCTGCGCGTCCAGGCCCAGGGGCGCGGAAAGACCGCTGTCGTGACAGCGGGCCGGACGATCACCGTGGTCCTGGACGGCGCGACCGCCTACCCGCACGACGACCTGGCCCTCGGCAGGACCGTCTTCCCCACGAGCCCGCTGCCGGAGGGCATGTCCGACCCGGCGGCGGCGGTGGACGGCGACGCCCGCACCGCGTGGCGGCCGGGCCCGCGCGGCCGCATGGTGGTGGACCTCGGCGCGGACCTCCCTGTCCGCCTGGTGGAGACCGAGTGGACGACCGGCGCCGTGCCGGGCGCGAAGGTGGGCCTCAGCACGGACGGCATCACCTACCGGAGCGCCGGGCCCCTCACCGGGCGGGGGCGCCTGCGCCGGCTTTCCGTCTCCGGGACGGCCCGCTACGTCGGTGTGGAGGTCGACGGGGCGCGGGCGCCGGTGTCACACCTGCGGCGCCTGACGGTGCGCTGACGCCCCGCCTCCGACCGCGTCAGACGATGGTGATGACGACTCGCTGGTAGCTGGTGAGGGCCGGTGTGCCGTTGTCCTTGGCTTCGAGGATGAGGTGGATGGTCTGACCGGGCCGGGCATCCGCGGGAACGTTCACCTGCACGGTGCTCGTGCCCTTGCGCCGGATGTCGACGGTGCCGGGGTACGTTCCGGCTTCCCGGTACTGCCACCACGTGCGCGTGACGGTGTCGCCGTCGGGATCGGTGACCCGGGAGGTGAGTTCGACGGGCCGGCCTGCGCGGCGGTCGAGGTCCAGGCCTTGGGTGACGCGGACACGGGGGGCGTGGTTGGCGTCGGCGTAACCGCTGACACTCCACCGGAGGCGCGCGGCGAAGTCGTTCTGGATGGCGGAGAACCAGCGCGCGGCCGTGTAGTCGCGGGGTGTGGCGCCGGTCTCGTCGGCGTCCTGCGCGTCCCGGTTGGACCACCGGTGGGGGTCGTCGGGGTCGACGACCTGCCGGCCGGCCCAGCCGCCCCAGCCGGGATGCTGGTAGCTGCGCAGTCCGTTGTCAACGAGGAGGGCGAAGTTGGAGGAGTCGCCTTCGGAGATCCACGATCCCTTGGGCTGCGGTGGCGTCCAGACCAGGTACCCCATCGCTTTCAGTTCCTCGGCCGTGTATCCGGACAGGCCGAAGTAGTCCTCGTCGTCGAAGCCGGCCGCCATCTGCTTGCCGTCGCCCCAGACGCGGTAGGGGGCGCCGATCGGTCCCACGCCGGAGACGTTGGTCCTGGTCCACTCGGCGGAGTGGTAGAACGCGTCCTCGGGGCGAACGACACCGCGGGATCCGTACCCCCACACCGATGTGGCCACTTCCCGGTTCTGGATGTCGGGCCAGTTGGGTTTGATGTAGTCGTCGAACGTGGCGTCCTGCTGGCCGAAGCTGGTGATGACCGCCTTGTTCACGACCTTGTTGTAGACGGCGCGCCACCGGGGAGTGCCCTGGTACTCCTCCTGGATCGACCGGAGGGCCCGGGCGATGGTGTTGGGCCCGCCCCAGGCCTGTAGGAACACCTGCCCCGGCCGGTCGTCCAGCAGGACCTTCCTGATCAGGTCGGAGCCGTCCGTGTCCGCGGCCATGTCGCCCTCGTCGGTGACATTGCCCGTCGCGATCAGCGACCGCAGGCGGGAGGGCGCGGGGTAGCGCGGGTCGTGCCGGACGAGGTTCGGGTAGGCCCGGGCGTAGGCGTCGACGGCCTCGTCGATGTGCAGCCGGGCCCCGGGGGCGGGCCAGCGGTGTGGTTCCAGGCCTCGGCTCGGGTCGCCCCGGTAGTGGTGCTGGCTGGAGGAGTAGACGAGGCCGGCGATGTTGATCTCGTTGCTGTAGAGCAGCATGCGCAGCATCGAGTTGAGGTCGTCCAGCTCCGGGTCGGTCGTCACGATCGTACGGGGCGCGGCCGACGGTGCGGTGGCATGGCTGCCGGTGCGCACCTGCCGGTCCCGGTCCGCCGCCGACGTGCCGGCGCCCGCCGCCGCGCCGGTCTGGGTGAGCGACAGTGTGAGGCCGAGAGCCGCCGTTGTCACGACGAGGGCGCGGGTGAGGTGGGAGAATCCGGGAGATCGTGGGGCGCTGATCGGGGCGCTGGGTTCCATCGGAGACCTCCATGTGTAGGGCGATGCTGACGAGTTGGGGAGGCGGTTCGGCCGTACGGGCTCACCGCTCGAAGCCGCCCCGTACCGCTACGGAGCCGCCGAGGGGGCGGAGAGGGCGGAGGTGCGCAGTGGACGGAGGTGCCGAAGCCGCCCTCCGGCCTTGTGGTCGCGTCGTACCGCGGTCAGTCGCTCAGCAGTTCTCGGGCGACATCGACATCGGTGACCAGGATGTTGATCCACCTGCCGCGCACCGCGCCCCGGATCGCCGCCACCTTGTCCATTCCGCCCGCCACCGCGATACGGCGTTCCACGGCGCGGAGCTGATCCGGATCGATGCCGATGAGGCGGTCGTTGAAAGGCGCACCGACGGAGTTCCCGTCGGCGTCGAAGTACCGGGCGCAGACGTCGCCCACCGCTCCGAGTTTTTTCAGTGCCCGCTGGTCCTGCGTGGTGATGGCGTTGCCCGAACGTCGCAGCAGCGGAGAGGGATCGAGGCTGCCGATACCGAGGAGCGCCAGTGTGAGGCGTGACCATGCCTGCATGACACCCACCATCGCCGGCTCCTGCGCCAGCAGGACCCTCAGTTCCCTGCTGCCGACCAGGGCGGCGGAGGGGGCGAACACCGGTCGCGCGCCGGTGAGTTCGGCCAGTCGGCTCGTCAAACGGGTGGCGTGCAGCTGTACTTCCGGGCTGCCGGAGCCGCCGACGATCTGGACCACTTCGTGTGCCACGGACGATGTCTTGGCCCGCATGACCTTCACGGATTCGAGCAGAGTGGCGCTCCAGGAGGAGACACCGATGACCTCTCCTCCCTTGAGCGTCGCGTCGAGATAGGTGGCGGTGGCCGCGGCGAGCGCGGGGATGACGTCCGCCCCCGAGCCCTCCACTTCGACCACGACGGCGTCGCGCAGGCCGTACCGCTCGACGAGGGCTTCCTCCAGCTCGGCGTGTACGCCTTCGGGTGACACCACGACGGTGCGGACCACTCCCCTGTCGACCGCCTCTTTGAGCAGACGGGAGACGCGCGGCTGGGACATGTTGAGATGTGCCGCGATCTCGGGCTGCCGCACTCCGCGCTCGTGATACATGCGGGCCACTTTGATCAGCAGCCGCATATGGTCAGGGCTGGGAGTGGACGCTGCCGCCACCATGTCTCCATCCTTGTCATCCCTGGCGGCCGGGCGCCAGGGCCTGTTACCGCTGCGGAACACCCTATCGTCGGGGCTCGGCCACGACTGGCCGCGGCGCCCACGTCGCCGGTGTCAGAGCTTGGCGAAGACGCCGTACTCGGCGGCGTTCTTCTCGGTGATCAGTTCACAGTCGATGGACTGCTTCTCGGGCTGTCCGGTCTTGCCCGTCTTCACGTACGTGTCCGCCTGCTCGACCGCGCGCTCGGCGCCCAGCGCGGCGGGCTGGAGGGCCGTCGCCCGCATGGTGCCGGCCTTGATCTGGGCGATGGCGTCCGGGCTGCCGTCGAAGCCGACCACGATGACGTTCTCGCGCTTGGCCGACTTGAGTGCGGCCACCGCGCCGAGGGCCATGGTGTCGTTCCCGGCGATCACACCACGGATCTTCGGATTGCGCTGCAGGATGGTCTCCATCTTGCTGAAGGCCTCCTGCTGATCCCAGTTGGCCGTCTGCTTGGCGACCTGCTTCATGTCCGGGTACTGGGAGATGACGTCGGTGAAGCCTTTGGAGCGGACACTGGCGTTGGTGTCGGACTCCTTCCCGGTCAACTCGACGTATTCGCCCTTGCCGTCCATCGCGGTGACGAACTCCTGCGCGGCGAGCTGCGCGCCCTGGGCGTTGTTGGACACGATCTGAGCCTTGGCGATACCCGTCTCGTTGATCTCCCGGTCGATCAGGAAGACGGGGACACCGGCCTTCGTGGCCTTGCGGACGGGGCCGATCGACGCGTCGGCGCCCGCGTTGTCGAGAATGATCGCGGCGGCCTTGCGGGAGATGGCCGCGTCGACGAGTTCGCTCTGCTTGTTCGGGTCGTCGTCGTGCGAGGCGACCGAGGTCGTGTAGCCGAGGCTCTCGGCCTTCTTCTTCGCCGCGTCGGCCTCCGCCTTGAAGAAGGGGTTGTCCGCGGAGGGTGTGATGATGGCGACCAGATTGCTTTTCGAACCGCTTTCGGACGATGCCGCGCCGGATGACGAGTCGCCGGACCCCCCGCACGCGGTCAGGAGCAGAGCACCTGCCGCGAGAGCTGCGATGGTGGTGGCGGTGCGGGTGCGCTTGCGGTGGAACATTCTGGTCTCCTCACAACGGTGTGCGGATATGCGTACGGAGGTCGGTACGGGGGGGCGGTGGAGGGGCGGGGCCCCGGAGACATCGGTCGGCTGCTGGTGCCCCTCCCGGCAGGAGGTCACCGGAGTCGGCTCACGGGGCGCGGCCCGCGTCGGCCGGTTCGGGTTCGGTGGGCACGGCGACCGCGGACGCCGCCGCGCGGCGGCGCTGGAAGCGCTGCTGGCTCTGGTCGAGGATGACGGCGACGATGATGACGGCGCCCTTGATGAGCATCTGCCAGAACGTCGAGACGCCGAGAATGACGAGGCCGTCGGCGAGGAAGCCGATGACGAAGGCCCCGACGAGTGTGCCCCGTACGGTGCCCCGGCCGCCGGAGAGGGCGGCGCCTCCGATGACGACGGCGGCGATGGCGTTGAGCTCGAAGGTCTCACCGGCCTGCGGTGCGGCGGAGGTGAGTTCGGAGGCGATGATGAGGCCGGCCATCGCGGCGCAGGCGCCGGAGATCACGTAGACGAGGAGCTTCACACGGGTGACGGGGACTCCGCTGAGTTCGGTGGCGCGTTCGTTGCCGCCGGTCGCGTAGAGCCAGCGGCCGAAGGGTGTCGAACGCAGCAGTACCGCGACGAGGCCCGCCACCACGATCATGATCCAGACCGCGACGGGCAGACCGAGGGGGCGGCCCTGGCCGAGCCAGTCGAAGCCGGTGTTGTGGGTGCCCGGGTCGCCGGCGAGATCGGGGTAGGTGGTGCCGTCGGAGATGAGCAGAGCGGTGGCCCGGGCCACGTACAGCATGCCGAGGGTGGCGATAAAAGGGGCCACGTTGAGGCGTGTGACGAGGATGCCGTTGACGGCGCCGACCAGTGCGCCGACCGCGATGCACAGGGCGATGACGCCCCAGACCCGCGGATAGGCGACGACGTCGAGGATGCTCAGGTGCAGGCCTTGGAGCAGCTCACCGGCGATCACTCCGGACAGGCCGACGGTCGATCCGACGGAGAGGTCGATGCCGCCCTTCAGGATGACCAGCAGCATGCCCAGCGCGAGGATCGCGTTGATGGCGACGTGTTTGGTCATCGTGATCACGTTGTCGACGGTGAGGAAGGAGTCCGACAGCAGGCTGAAGACGACGATCAGCACTCCGAGGGCGATGAAGGCGCGCAGTTCGAAGATCGAGTCGACCGTCTTGAGGCGCCGTGCCTGCGCGGCCGCGGCGCGACGCTGCTGGAGCACTACTTCGTGGTCCGTGGTCAGGGTGTCACTCATCTTCTGCCTTCTCGGTGGTGTCGGCTCCATCGGCCAGGCTCATCAGCCGGTCCCGGGTGATCTCTCCGGCTTTCAGGTCGGCGACCAGCCGGCCGCGTGCCAGGACCAGGAGGCGATCGGGCACGTGCAGCGCTTCTTCGGCCTCGGAGGTGGTGAAGAGCACGGCGAGGCCGCGTTCGGCCTGCTGGGCCATGAGGGTGAAGACATCGGCCTTCGCTCCCACGTCCACACCCCGGGAGGGTTCGTCCAGGAGCAGGACGCGCGGGCCGGTCATCAGCGCCTTGCCGATGACGACCTTCTGCTGGTTTCCGCCGCTGAGGGAGCCGATGGGCGCGCGGGACCCGGAGGTCTTGACGGTCACGTCGGAGATCATCGAGTCGACGGCTGCGTCCTCGTCACGCCGGTCGAGCAGCAGTCGGCGTACGAACCGGGTCACGGAGGCCAGTGAGAGGTTCTGTCCCACCGTCATGGACTGGACCAGGCCGTCTCGCTGGCGGTCCTCGGGGACGAGGGCCAGCCCGCTGCGAATGCGGTCGCGCACACTGCCGGTGAGCGGTTCGCCGTGGAGCCTCAACTCGCCCGAGGCGGCGGGCATCCGGCCGGCCAGACACTCCAGCAGTTCGGTACGGCCGCTGCCCATCAGGCCGTAGATGCCGACCATCTCGCCCGCCCGGACCGTCGTGGTCACGCCGTTCACGGCGAGCCGTCCGGGGACGGACGGGTCGGCGACGGAGAGTTCGGTCATCTCCAGCGCCAGGGGCCCGAGGGTGGGGTTCCGGTCGGGGAAGAGATCCGCCTGGTCGCGTCCCACCATCGTGCGGACGATCCACCCGAGGTCGATGTCCCGCGCCCGTGCCGTGGCGACCATGGCGCCGTCCCGCAGGACCGCCACCTCGTCGGCGACGGAGAGGGCTTCCTCCAGGTGGTGCGAGATGTACACGATCGCGACGCCCTCGGCCTTGAGCTCCCGGATCACGTGGAAGAGGATCTCCACTTCCGGTGCGCTGAGCGCGGAGGTCGGTTCGTCCATGATCAGCACCCGGGCGTTCTGCAGCAGTGCCCGGGCGATCTCGACGAGTTGCTGCTGGCCCAGCCGCAACTCGCCCACCGGGGTGTCGGGGTCGAGCTTTCCGTCGAGTCGGCCCAGCACCTTCCGCGCCAGGGCGCGCTGAGTGGTGCGGTCGAGCAGGGCGCCGGCGTGCCGGGTGCGCTCGCGGCCGAGGAAGAGGTTGTCCTGGATGGTCAGGTTGGGGCAGAGGCTGAGTTCCTGGTGGATGATCGAGATGCCGTGGTCGGACGCCTCTCGCGCGCTGGTGAACTCCACCGCCCGGCCGTCCAGTTCGATGTGGCCGGTGCTGGGGGACTCGACCGCGCTGAGGATTTTCATCAGGGTCGACTTGCCGGCCCCGTTCTCGCCGAAGAGCACGGTGGTACGGCCCGCCGGGATGTCCAGCGACACTCCTTTGAGCGCCTGCGTCCCGCCGTACACCTTGGTGACCTCGGCGGCGCGCAGCACGGGGGGAACCGGTGGCTGCGGGGTCGCGGAGGTCATGACGCGGCCTCGATCGAGACGGGGGTGAGGGTCAGTACGTCGGCGGTCAGCGGGGTCAGGGCGCCGATGACAGTGATCTTCTTGCCGCGGACCGCCGCGGGATCGAAGGCCTTCAGCACCTTGTCCTTCATCGCGGTGTTCAACGCGGTCCCGGCGTCGGCGTATTCGACCTGGTTGGTGAACTGGCCGAAGGTGATGAAGCCGGCCGCGTCGCGGAGGGCCGTACCGTTGATCGCCGGGCCGACCTGCACGGAGACGCGGGCCTTGTCCAGGCCGTCCACGGTCACTTGCAGGAGGCCGTTCCTGACGGCGCCCGCGGTCCCGGTCAGCGTCGCGGCATAGCTGTAGGGTCCGGTTCCCGGCCGATGCCCGTACTGCTTGCCGGCCGCCTCGGTGTCGGCGGCGATGGCCTGGTGCAGGGTGGCGATGTCCACGGCGTTCTTCTTGATCGCGGGCACGACCTTCGGTTCGTACGTGCTGGTGGCGTACGTGGAGGCGTCGAACGCGGGCTTGCCGCTCGTCCTGGCCTCGCTGTCCGATCGATAGGTGGTGGTGGCCGCGATGGCGGCGAACAGGAGCACGAGCGCGATGAGCGAACCGCTGCCCAGGGTGAGCCGGCCGCGGGGGCGCGTCGGTGTCCTGTCTGTCTGTGTCCTGTCTGTCTGTGGCAAGTCTGCTGTGGTCATGACGTCCTTTGCTGTCCGCGTGTCCCGAGGTCGCGAGCGGCCGCGACCCGATGACGCCAGCGCGCGACCGTGGTGCCGCGCCGTGTGTCGTTCCAGTCGGCGGTGAAGGTCTGCAGGTCGCGGTCGGCGCGCCGTTCCAGGTCGGCGGTGGTCCACAGGCCGAGTCCCACTCCCGCCAGCTGTGCGGCACCCGCGGCGGACCGTTCGTGGTGGCGTGTGCGGGCGACGGTGACGTCGGAGACGTCGGCCTGCAGCTGCATGAGCGCGTCGCTGCGGCTCAGGCCGCCGTCGGCCACGACCCGTCGGGGGCCGGGGAGGGCGGCGAGGACGTCGCCCACCTGGAGTGCGACCGATTCCAGTGCGGCGCGCGCCAGTTGGGCGCGGCCGGTACCCAGCTCGAAGCCGGCGAGGACGGGCACGGCCCGGGAGTCCCACCAGGGCGCTCCGATGCCGCCGAAGGCCGGCACCAGTGTCACGTCGCCCGCGTCCGTGCCGGCCGCGAGCCGGATGAGTTCCGCGGGCTCGGTGTTCAGCAGTTCGGCCAGCCAGGTGAGGGTGCGCCCGGTGGAGCGGATGTTGGCCTCGTGCGCATAGACGGGGTGTCCGGTGGACCAGGCGATGGTGGTGCACACGTGTTCCGCCGGTTCGGGCGAGTCCGTCACCGTCATGACGGAGGATCCGGTGCCGTAGGTGGCTTTCACGGTTCCGGGCCGCCAGCCGGCATGGGCGAACAGGGCGGCGTGCGAGTCACCCATGACGGCCAGGACCGGGGTGCCGTCGGGCAGGGGGCGCAGGCCGCGGACCGTTCCGAACGGCCCGGTGGAGGGCACGATACGGCCCAGGGCCGCGCGGGGGATGTCGAACAGGTCGAGCAGTTCGTTGTCCCAGTCGCCCGTGGCGAGATTGAGCAGCTGGGTCCGGGACGCGTTGCCGATCTCGGTCACCGGCTGCCCGGTGAGCCGGTACAGGAGGTACGCGTCCACGGTGCCGAGGCGTAGGGCGCCGTCCTTGCTCCGGGCCCGCGTAGGGTCGTACCGGTCGAGCAGGGCGGCCATTTTCAGGGCCGAGAACATCGGGTCGAGCGGGAGACCCGTGCGGCGGCGGATCTCGTCGGCCCTTCCGGCGGCGGTGAGGCGGGCCGCACGTTCTCCCCCGCGCTGGTCCTGCCAGCTGACCAGGGGTGCGACGGGCTCGCCGGTCGCCGCCTCCCACAGGACGACCGACTCGCGCTGCGTGCTCAGCGCCACCCCGGCCACCGAGCGCGGGTCGATGCCCGTCAGGCAGTCGGTGACGGCGCCGTACACACTGTCGAGCAGTGCCGTCGCGTCCTGTTCCACCAGGCCGGGGCCGGGATGGGTCTGCGTCAGGGGCGCCTCGGCCCGGCCGACGATGTCGCCCGTGGCATCCAGGAGCAGTGCCTTGGTCGAGCTGGTGCCCTGGTCGATGGCGAGAACGTGCGGCTTCATCACACCCGTCCCAGTGCCTCGCGCGCGGCGCCGGCGATACCGTCGGCCGTGAGCCCGAAGTGGTCGAGCAGGAAGGCCGCGCTGCCGGTCGGGGCGAAACCGGGCACGCCCAGCATGCGCACCGGGACAGGGTTGCTCTCGGCCACGACCTTGGCCACGGCGGCTCCCAGGCCGCCGGAGAGCAGCCCCTCCTCGGCGGTGACGACGGCCCCGGTCTCCCGTGCCGCGGCGATGACGGCGGCGGTGTCGAGGGGTTCGACGAAGGTCATGTTGAGGACACGGGCGGAGATGTTCCGCTGTTCGAGAAGGTGTGCGGCGTCCAGGGCGCGGGAGACCATCGTGCCCACCGCGATCAGGGTGACGTCGGTGCCCTCTCGGAGCCGTACGGCCCGGCCGGCTTCGAACGGCGCGTCGTCGGGAGTGACGGCGGGCACCTTGAAGCGCGGCACACGGATATAGGTCGGTCTGCCCGACCCGGCGGCCCAGCGCACCGCGCTGCGCGTCTGCGCCGGATCGGCCGGCACGATGATGTCCAGTCCCGGGACGGCGCGCATCCAGGACAGGTCCTCGATGGAGTGGTGGGTGGGTCCCAGCTCTCCGTAGGCCATGCCCGGGCTCTGGCCGCAGAGCACGACATGGCGGTGGGTGTAGGCGATGTCGGCCTTGATCTGCTCCAGGGCGCGACCGGTCAGGAAGGGCGCCGCGGCGGACGCGAAGGGGATGAACCCGGCGTTGGCGAGGCCCGCCGACACACCGACCAGGTCCTGCTCCGCGATGCCCACGTTGATGAGACGGGTGGGGAACTCCTCGCGGAACCCAACGAGGTTGCTGGAGCCCACCGAGTCGTTGCAGACCGCCACGATCCGCTCGTCGGCGCGGGCCAGCGCGGCGAGTTCGTCGGCGAAGTCCACGCGGCAGTCGTAGGTGGGTGCCTGTGCGGCCACGGAACTCATCGGCTCAGCTCCTCAAGGGCGAGACGCACCTGTTCGTCGGTGGGCACCTTGTGGTGCCATTCGACGCGGTCCTCCATGAACGACACGCCCTTGCCCTTGGTAGTGTTGGCGATCACCGCGACCGGGCGCCCCGTGGTGGACGGCGCGTACGCCTCCTTGATCGCCCGGTGGTCGTGCCCGTCGATGACGCGGACCTCCCAGCCGAAGCCGGCCCACTTGGCGTCCAGCGGCTCCAGCGACTTGGTGTCCTCCGTACGGGCGCCCTGCTGCAGCCGGTTGCGGTCCACGACGGCTGTCAGGTTGGCGAGTTCGTGGTGGGCGGCCGTCATGGCGGCTTCCCAGTTGCTGCCCTCCTGCATCTCGCCGTCGCCGAGCACCACGACGGTCCGCCAGGTCTCGCCGCGCAGCTTCGCCCCGAGTGCGCATCCGGTGGCCACGGGGAAGCCGTGTCCGAGCGGTCCGCTGTTGGTCTCCACGCCGGGAACCTTGAGCCGGGCCGGGTGGCCGTTGAGTGGGGACAGCGGAGCCATGAACTCGCTCAGCCGGCCGCGCGGGAAGAACCCGCAGGACGCCAGTGTCGAGTACAGGGCTGCGGCACAGTGCCCCTTGCTGAGCACGAACCGGTCACGTCGCGGGTGCTCGGGCTCCGTGGGACGCATGTGCAGGGTGCCCCACAGGGCGGTGACCATCAGGTCGGTGACGGACAGGTCGCCCCCCACATGTCCCATGCCGGCCGACTGGATGGTGGTGAGGATGTCGCGCCGGATCGAGGCCGAGATGCCGGCGAGTTCCGCGGCCGCCTCGGCGGGCGACGCGGCGCGCAGTCGTGTGCTGCGACGCTCGTACTCCCGGGCAGCGTCCTCGTCCGCCCGCAGCGGCGCGGCGGTCTCCAGGGTGGCGCTCACGCGGACTCGCTCTCCGCGAGGGCGCGGAACAGCGCCCGCTTCGCGATGCGCTGCGCCCCGAGGGCGTCCTGCGCGGACTGCGCGGCGGCCAGTTCGTCGCGGTCGAGGTAGGCCAGTGCCTGGTGGAAGGCGCGCATGGTACGGATCCCGGTCCGGGCCGCCTCGACGGGGTCCTCACGGAACGGGAACTGGTCGAGCTGCCACACGCCCTCCCAGCCGGCGTCCCGCAGGGCGAAGAAGAACTCGAAGGTCTCCAGCAGGTGCACAGAGCCGACGACCATGTCGTCGTCCCAGCCGCGGAAGTTGTCGTTGACGTCGATCGCGAAGAGCCTGTCCCGGGCGATGGCCAGCCGGGCGGCCTCGGCCGGGGTCTCCCCTCCGTACAGGGAGTGGCCGAAGTCCAGGAGGACACCGACGTTGTCCACGCCCATGTCCTGGATGGCCAGCAGGGTCCGCGCGACGGACGAGAACACCATCCGGTTGCGAGGCTCGCGCGGCTTGTACTCGATCGCGAACCTCAGATCCGGGAAGCCCTGGGCGAGTTCGCGCAGTGCGTCGACCGACTTGGTCCACAGGTCGGTGTAGTCGGCCTGGAAGGGATAGTCGTAGCCGTCCTGCCCGGGCCAGATCTTGACGTAGTCCACACCGAGTTCGCGGCCGACCTCGGCCGAGGCGGCGACCAGGTCGATGGCCTGCCGGCGGACGGCGGGGTCGGGGTTGGTGAAGCCGCCCTTGGCGAACTTCCCGGTGTAGAACTCCGGTGTCACGGCGATGGCCCGCAGGTTCTGCTCGGCCAGGGCCTGTCGCACCTCGGCGGTGCTGATGTCGCCGGGCGGGAAGGGCCAGTTCAGGTCGAGGACGGACAGATCACCGACCGCTCCGGCGAGCTTGATGGCGTCGAGGATGGTGCGTGGTTCGCCGTAGCCGTCCGTGGCGTACCGGTCGACGTAGGTCGCGAAGTGCCAGACACCGGCGCCGTAGATCGGTTCGTCCTGACCGGGCTGCTGAATGTCTATGCGTGGTTGAGTCGACATGCGGGTCAAGTTACGAACCCGGGCCGGGCGCGTCAAGACCCCTGCGTCGGGGGGTTTTCACTCCGCTCGGCCGGAGCTTCGGACGCGCGCCGGAACCGTCGGGAACTTCGGTCCGATCTGTTGACATGCCGTCGGGGTGCTCACAGAATCGCACTGCTTACCGAATCGAACGCGAATAGACATTCACCCAATTTCCTTGCGGTGAACCGCCGTCCGCCTGGCGCGTCACCGGTCCGGACGTCCATCGGCCCCGCCGCGCCTTGCTCGCGTACGCGCACCGGACGAGGCGACGCGGGTGCGGCCGTGCGCCGGGCCCCCGGCCACGATGCGGGGCGGGCCGGCCCAACAGGCCGCCACGGCACGTCCTGTGCGGGCCGCCCGCCACACCGCCGGTCGGCGGTGTGGCGCGATCGGGGCCACCACGCCCACCGGAGCACACCGGCTACGGCCGCACCCCGGAACTCTCCGACAACTCAGAGGAGACACATGCACCCGCACGGTCCGAGCCCGCGCCGACGCCGGCCGTTCACCATCGCCGCCCTGCTCGCCGTCACCGCGTCCTTCCTGCCCGCCACGGCCTACGCGACACCGGCCGCGTCCCCGCCCGACCGTCCCGCGGCGTCGACGGAGCAGCGCCCT
This sequence comes from Streptomyces sp. NPDC056987, assembly GCF_042673865.1. NCBI lineage: Bacteria > Bacillati > Actinomycetota > Actinomycetes > Kitasatosporales > Streptomycetaceae > Streptomyces > Streptomyces sp. NPDC056987. Next base: position 137,146 of record NZ_JBHURV010000022.1, on the reverse strand, counting down.
CACGACAAGCCGCGTGTCATCGTGACCCAGGACGGCGAAGTCGATGACATGGACTCCTTCATCCGGTTCCTCTACTACGCCAACGAGTTCGACATCGCGGGCATCGTGTACACCAGCTCACGGTTCCACTGGGCGGGCAACGGGGACACGGTCGCGCCGTACCGGTGGACCGGAACCCGTTGGGTCGACCAGTACCTCGACGCGTACGCGAAGATCTACCCCAACCTGCGCAAGCACGCGGACGGCTATCCCGCACCGGAGCGCCTGCGCTCGTTGTACAAGATCGGCAACATCGAGAACGTCGGCGACATGGCCGAACCCACCGACGGCTCCGAACTGATCAGGAAGGCGATCCTCGACGACAGGCCCGGGCCGCTCTACGTACAGGCGTGGGGCGGCCTCAACACCGTCGCCCGAGCGCTGAAATCCATTCAGGACGAGTACGAGGGCACGCGGAAGTGGGCCGCCGTCCAGCGGAAGATCGACAAGAAGCTGGTCCTCTACAACATCCTGGAACAGGACTCGACCCTCCGGGACTACATCAAGCCCACCTGGCCCAACGTGAAGATCATCGACAACCAGTCCCAGTTCTGGAGCTTCGCCTACGCCTGGCAGCGTACGGTGCCCGGTCCGCTCCAGCACTCGCTCCAAGGCCCCTACATGGAGCGCAACTTCCTCGACGGACACGGCGACCTGCTGAAGCAGTACCGGACCTATCGGGACGGCAACCCGACACCCGAGGACGACGAGAACAACCGATGGCGTCCGGAGGCCAACGAGGAGAACCAGAACCTCGGATACGGGGTCCACGACTTCATCTCCGAAGGCGACTCCCCCGCGTTCCTGCACATGCTGGACTTCAACGGACTGCGCTCCTCCGAGGACCCCACGTACGGCGGATGGGGCGGCCGGTTCGCTCCCAACGCCACGGGGTGGATCGACACCACCGACGCCAATCCCCACACGGGAAACGCGGCCGACCGCAGCTACCCCCAGACCCGCTGGGTCGAGGACATCCAGAACGACTTCGCGGCCCGCGCCGACTGGGGGAAGACCGGTTCCTACTCGAAGGCCAACCACAACCCCACGGCTTCTGTCCGCCAGGGCACCGACCTCACCGCCCGGCCGGGCTCCAGGATCACACTGAACGGCAGTGCCACCGACCCCGACGGGGACCGTGTGTCCTACAAGTGGTGGCGGTACACCGACGCCGACACCTACCCCGGCGACATCGCCCTGGGCGCCGCGAACGGGCCGAAGCTCTCCTTCGTCGTACCGTCCGACGCGGCACCGGGCTCCACGCTCCACCTCATCCTGGAGGTGAAGGACAACGGCACCCCCGCGCTCAAGCACTACCAGCGCGTCGTCGTCACCGTCGCGGGCACGTAGGACCCCCTCTTCCCGAGTTGAAGTTTGACTGCAACTGGGTTTCATGCAGACTGTAACTCGTGAAGGAGGTGACCACGTCGGCGGGCGCCCACACACCCAGGGAGAAAGAGGACAGATGAATCGGCGCGCGCTCGTCACGGCGGGAACCGGCGGAATCGGTCTGGAGACCGCGGTGGGCCTCGCCGCGGCCGGATACGCGGTGACCGTGGTCGGCCGCGACGCGGGGCGGGGCGGCAGCGCCGTCGAGCGCATCAACGCCGCCGGCACCGGTACGGAGGCCCGGTTCGTCACCGCCGATCTCTCGTCCCTGGCGGAGGTACGGAGCCTCGCCGAGCGTGTGACGGCGGGCGGCGCCCTGAGCGTGCTGGTCAACAATGCCGGAGCGATGTTCGACGACCGGCGCCTGACGCCCGAGGGCATCGAGGCGAGCTTCGCCCTCAACCATCTCAGCCCCTACCTGCTGACGGAGTTGCTGCTCCCCGCCCTGCGCGCCGGCGCTCCCAGCCGCGTCGTCAACGTCACCTCCGGCTCGGTCCGCATCCCCACCGGCCGTATCGACACCGCCGAACGGAAAGGCTCGTATTACGGCCTCCACGCGTACGGCCGCGCGAAGCTCGCCAACCTCGCCTACACCCTTGACCTGGCGCGGCGTCTGAAGGGGGACGGCGTATCCGTGTTCGCCGCCGACCCCGGCGGCGCCGTCACCACCATGACCACCGGGACCATGTCCTCCTCCCATGTCGTCGCCCCCTGGCTGCGGCCCTTCTGGCCGCTGGTCCGCACGGCATTCCGGCGCACCACGTCCGGGACGCCGGCGCAGGCCGCCCGCTCGTCGGTCGCCGCTGCGACCGACCCCGCCCTCGCCGGCCGGCCGGGGCTTGTCGTCGGCCCTGACGGCCTGCCGCTGTCGCCACCGCGCCGGGCGACCGACCCCCGCCTGGCCGAGGCGGTCCGCACACTCAGCCGCCGTCTCGCGCCGCTGACCGGCGAAGACCGCTGAAGGGCTCCACGCCCACCGGCAGCCGCCTCGGCGTGAGACACCCCCGGCCCGAAGAACTCCTTCGGGCCGGGGGTTTGCTCTGCGGTCACGCCATCCTCAGACCGCGCCCCACCGGGACACGAAACTCATGTCGAACCCGTGAACGGAACGGTAGAAGTAGTCCCCGGCCGAAAGATGCGGCGCCTTGACGGCGCGGTTGCGCCTCGCCTGTTCGGTGATCAACTGGCCGATGGCCGTGTTGATGTCCAGCCGTGGGAACGCTTCATTGATCACAGCGGCCTCCTCGTCGGAGACGTAGTCGGACTCGTATCCGAAGTCGGCCCCGGTGCCGAGGCGGACGAGGTCGCAGACGGTACCGCGGCGTTGTGCGATGCCGGGACTGGTGTGCAGGGCGATCGCGTCCCGGACGGTGTCCCTCACCCCGGACGGGACCCCGCGGCGGGCAGCGTGTCGTCGTCGTAGTCGACGTCCCGGCGCAGTTGGCGGAATTCGGCGGTCTTGAGAGCGAAGAAATAGCTACGGAGGCTGTGATGCGCTGTCGAGGCGGCCTCGATCTCCAGGACATGCTCCACGGCGGCTCGGCGGAGCGGCGAGGAGGCGAGATCCGGAAGGGACAGCCCTGAGGCGTTACTGATCGTCATACAGCCACAGTGACTGTCCCTGGCACGGTTCGACTCCCGGGCAGAACTGCCAATCAGCAACTGATTCCTGACATGGCATGTGATGTCATCTCATCGTCGGGGAAGCCGTACGGTCCGTGCGTGCCGGGTCCGTGCGTGCCGAGTCCGGGGCGAGCTCCCGCAGCAGGGCGGGGGAGAAATTGCCGCCGGTGAGGATCGTGGCCACGGAAGCGCCACCGAGGTCGTGGCGGAGTGCGGCGGCGATGCCGACCGCGCCCGAGGGTTCCAGGATCAGGCCCAGGGTGTCCCGTACCAACCGCAGGGCCCGCCGGATGTCCTCCTCGCCGACGAGGAGGACATCGTCGACGACCTCGCGCATCCAGGCCACCGCCGCGGGCACCGGCACCCGTACGGCGATGCCGTCCGCGATGGTGTCCACCGGACCGGTGGCCTCGGGCACGCCGGTGCGCCAGCTCGTCGCCATGGCGGGGGCGCCCGCCGCGCACACCCCGATGATCCGGGTGCGGGGTGAGCGGGCCTTCGTCCAGCAGCCGATGCCGCTGATGAGCGCGCCGTTGCCGACCGGGACGACGATGGCGTCGACACCGAGCCGGGCCAGCTCCACGGCGATGGTGCCGGCTCCCTCCGCGATGAGCGGCTCGTCGCCGTCCTCCACGAACACGGACTCCGGGCGGCTGCCGGCGTACGCCCGGGCCGCGTCCTTGGCGGCGTCGAAGTCGGCTCCCGACAGCCGGACTTCGGCGCCCAGCTCCCGCATCCGCGCCACCTTGGCGGGGTTGGCGTCATGGGCGGCGAACACCGTCACCGGGATTCCGCGGGACCGTGCGGCATACGCCATGGCCTGGCCGAAGTTGCCGGCCGAGGCGCAGACGACATGCCGCGCGACCGCGGCTTGCCGCAGAAAGAGGTCCGCTCCGCGGCCCTTGAAGGAGCGGAGCGGGTTCAGTGTCTCCACCTTGACCACGGTGTCCCGGCCGAGTGCGCGGGAGAGCGAGGGGTCCGGGAACTGGGGGGTGCGGAGGAAGGCGGGGTCGATCAGACGGGCGGCCTCGTCGATGCTGTCAGGAGACAAACGCGTTACGGTCATGACTCATCCTACGAGTGAGGGGCGCCAGCCCCGCCAGGACCAGTCCGACGCCCGCGGTACAGGTGAAGGCGACACGCAGTCCGGTCGAGTCAGGAGCGGGACCGGCCGAGGCGAGGGTGGCGATCAGCGCTCCGACGATGAAGACGGTCAATGAACCGACGAAGATACGCCGTACCGAGAACCGGTCGAGCAGGTATCCCGTGACCGGCAGGACGATCGCCATCGCCACGAGATACCCGCTGATCACCCACTGCGCGGTTGCCGTGGTCAGGCACAGGTCCCAGGTGAGGGTCGGCAGCGCCACGCTGAAAACGGTCTCGTTGAGGAACATCACGAACGCCTCCACCACAAGCACACCGATGAGCGGTCCGGTCCGGCCCTCGTGTGCGGACGGTGGCATCGCCGCGCGGGTGCCGCTCACCACCGCGCCACCCGTCCGCGCAAGCCGTTCATGGCAGGGCTCCACCGGAGTACCGATGAGAAGGATCGAAGGGGTCGAAGCCGTCGTAGAGCGCGATCTGTACGTGCATGGCACACGTCCTTGTCTGGCCGGGAAGCGCGGTCGGTGGGACGGCGCCCGGGTGGGAAAGGGAAAGAGCGGTCAGCCCAGCATCCGGCGCAGCGCGTGAGCGCTCGCGGTGACGGCCTGGTCGAACCGGGGGCCGAGATGGACGAACGGCAGGAAGCCGTGCGGCAGGTCCCCTTCGCGGACGGAGGTGACCGGGACACCCGCGGCGCAAAGCTTGTCGGCGTAGGACTCGCCTTCATCACGCAGTGGATCGAATCCCGCCGTGACGAGGTGTGCCGGCGGTGTGTCCGGGGCGACCTCGCCGTGGACGACCGACACCAGCGGATCCGTACGGTCCACTCCCGGGGGAAGGTAGTGGTGCCGGAACCAGACGATGTCGTCGTCGGTGAGCAGGAAACCCTGGCCGTACGTGTCCCGGGACGGGTGACGAGTCGCCAGGTCCGTGGCGGGATACAGCAACCACTGCCCCGCCGGTACGGGGCCGTGCTCGCGCCCGGCGGCACGGCGGGCGGTCACCGCGGCGAGGGTGGCCCCCGCGCTGTCCCCGCCGACCACGATCCTGGTCGGGTCGATGCCGAATTCCGCGGCCCGCGTGACGGTGTCGTCGAACGCTGCCAGCGCGTCGTCCACCGCGGCGGGGAACGGGGCCTCGGGGGCGAGCCGGTAGTCCACCGACAGCACCCGGTGGCCTGTGTGTTCGGCGAGAAAGCGTCCCACGTGGTCATACCCGGCGCGTCTGCCGATCACCCAGCCTCCACCGTGGAAGAACACCAGCGCACCCGACGTTCCGCGGCAGGACGCGGGTTCGTACAAGGTCGCTTCCAGGGCGTGCTGCCCGCCCTTCAGGCATACCTCGGACACGGTCACCGCGCGCGTCGGCCGTCGGCCGGCCCGGAGCATCGGTGTGTTGCGCTCCAGTGCCGCGCGGGACAGCTCCGGTGAGTCCTCGACCACCAGAGCCGACTCCTTGTCGCCGAGGGAGCGGATCAGCAACCGGGCATCGACGGCCAGCGTTTCACCGTCCACGACGATCTCCGGTCCCGCCATCGCCGACCGCACCCGGCCCGGCAGGCGGCCCAGCAGTCCGACCATCACCTCCTGCGCCCGCACCCCTATCGGCACGGGGAGATCGCTGGCCATGCGGCCCCTCCCGGTGAGTTACAGCTTGACTGAAAGAATGTTTCAGGCAGACTGTAACTCAAGAGACAGGGCCACGCCGGCCGACGGGTGGCCCGGCGCTTCTCCGGGGCGGCCCTTACGTAGTGACGCGACGAAAGAGGAACCGATGACGCTCCCCCGCTGCCGCCCGCTCACATCGAAACAGGCCAGCTCGACCTTTTCCGCGACGAGAACATCGCGTACGCACAACGGCTCAGCCGTGCCAGGTACCGGTCGAGCTCATCCAGTACCCCGGTGTTCCCCACGCCTTCGACACGTTCGATCCCGCCGCGGCCGTCAGTCGCCGCGCGCTCGGCAATCGCGTACGGGCACTCAACGCCCTGTGAGCGCCGGTCCCGCGCACGATGTGGGCGGACCTTCTCACCGCTCCTGTCCGCCGCCGTATGCGGTCGCGCGGTCGGCGGCTTCCCACAGGGCCGCGCCGAGTTCCTGACTGTGGAGCTGGGCGGAACCCCTGGCGCGCCGGGTGTGGACGAAGTAGGCGCCGGCAAGGGCCTGTTGGCGAGCGGCCAGTTCGACCAGCCGTTCCGCGCCCTGGCGAGGTGAGCCGATGAACGGGCGGGCGGCGGTCTTCAGCAGGCTGCCCGTGCGGCCCATGTACCGGCCGAAGTCCGAGGCCATGATGCCGGGATGGAAGTCGCCGGCGTCCACGCCCGGGTTGCGGCGGTGGAACTCACGCAGCAGCACTCCGGCGGCGAGCTTGGCCCGGGCATAGGTGCGGTGGCCCGACACACGCGGCTCGCCCGCGAGGGTGGCGGCGAGGTTGTGCGGGGAAAGGACGGCGTTGTTGTGTGACGGGGAGGTGGTCAGCAGGACGCGGCCGGTGCCGAGCCGCCCGGCCAGCAGCGTCATCAGCAGCCATGGCGCCAGGGCGTTGGCCTGGAAGTTGGCGTCGATCCCGTCGTCGGTGAGGTGCGGGGGCATGACGCCTCCGGCGTTGAGGGCCAGTACGTCGATCTTCGGCACGGCGTGGGCCAGCCGCGCGGCCAGGCCGCGGGTCTCGGACAGGCTGGTGAAGTCGGCCGTGTAGGTGGGCGCGCGCAGTTCCTCGCCGATGACCCTGGTACGTGTCTCGTCGCGGCCCACGAGGTGCAGTGCGGCGCCTCGGGCGCCGAGCAGGCGGGCGGCCTCGGCGCCCAGCCCCGAGCTCGCCCCCGTCAGCACAATGGTCCTGCCCGCGAGGTTCATGGGTGCGTCATCCTTTCAGCGCGCCGCTGACCGAGAGGCGGTGAGCGGTGGGGCCGGGAGATTCGACGGCGTTCAGCAGACACTGAGCCAGGTCGGCGCGGCTGATCGCCAGGGGCGAGGGGGTTTTCACATCGGGGTGGGCGGACCAGGCGGACGAGGCGGGCCGGTCGGTCAGCGAGCCGAAGTAGGCGATGGTGAAGTCGAGCCCCGAGGCGGCAAGGATCGCCTCCGCGGTGTCGAAGTCCTGGTAGTCACGGCGGATGAGCAGCCGGGTCAGCGCCCTGAGCGGCCACGCGGTGTGCTGCCGTGAGGCGCCGCTCCCCCAGGCCAGCGGCATGGCGATACGCCGTACCTGATGCAGATGCATGGCGGCCACCAGATTTGCGGCGGCCCGGGCCATCACCGCGGAGCCGGTACGCGCCTTGAGCCAGAGCGGATTGCCCAGTGCGCCGACGATCGCGTCCTGCCCGTCGGCGGCGCGGCGTACGGCTGCCAGGTCATCGCCCACAGCCCCCTCCACGATGCGCAGCCCCGGCGTCTCCGCCCGCTCCGCACCCCGTCGTACGAGTGCGGTCACCTGGTGTCCGCGCTCCAGGGAGTGGGTGACCACCTGCCTGCCCAGGCCGCCGTTGGCGCCGACCACGAGAAGCTTCATCTCCGTCATCTCACTTCATCCGGATCACCGGGCGTCCACCGGACGGCCCGTCGGAATCACCCCGATTTCGTTGCCACGGGGGGCGAGGGGCACTGCAAGACCCCTCCCCAGGTTTCAGCTGACCTGAAACTCGGAGGCTGGTCCCGCGCCGCGCCCGCCGGAACTGGAGACTGCCCGGAACTCCAGTTAAAGTCAAGCTGAAACTTTCCGAGCAGGAACGAGGAGTCGTGACCGCCCAGCCACCGCCCACCAGCACCGCCTTCCTGCTCGCCGCCCTGGGACGGCGGGCACGTGAGGACGTCGAACGGGCCCTCAAGCCAACCGGTTACACGCTGCGTCATCTCTCGGCCCTCGGCCACCTCTTGAGGGAGCCGGGCATGTCCTACAGCGAACTGGGCCGCCGGGCGGGGATCACCGCGCAGAGCGCCCAGGCCACCGTCCGGCAACTGGAGGAGCGCGGCGCCGTCGAGCGCCGTACGGACCCCGGACGAGGCCGCACCGCGGAACTCCATGTCACGCCAACCGGCCAGGAACTCCTGCGGGCGGGGCGCGATGCCTACGCCGAAGTGGATGCCGCCCTGGAATCCGTGCTCGGGAAGGAACGGCGCCAGGACCTCACCGGGCTCCTCCTGTCGGCGCTGTCCGGAGGCTCTCCAGGGACCGGAGGCTCTTCGGGGAGGGGCTGAGCCGCTCGGTGCGACGCCGGGGCGCCGGGCGGTCGCCAGCCCAGCCCCGGGAGCGCACCGCGCGGCCGGCCCGGCCTACTCACAACCGACGCCGTCTCCGTCGCGGTCGAGGTGACGCCCGTACCCCGGATCCCCGGCGCGCACCGGCGCCGCGCCGGCGGCTCGGGCGGCGGCGCAGTTCCTGTAGTACACGGACTCGTCATTGCCGCCGCCACCGTCGGCAGCCGGCTCGGCGGTCACCTCAACCGTCTCCGTCTCCGTCACCGTCACGGCCGGCGCCGGCTTCGGCTCGGCCGTGACGGTCTCGGTGACCGCCGGCGCAGGTGCGGCCGTCTCGGTCGTGGTCGCCGTGACCGTCACCGCGGGGGCCGCTTCGACGCTGGAGGCCTGCTCGGACCGGGCCGGCTCCTCGCCCGCACCGATGCCGACACCCACGAGGAACAAGAGCCCGGCGGCCGGGAGGAGGACCCGCTTCCGGGTCCACTTGGGGCGGTTGGGCGAACCCGGTGCGGTGTACGGGTTGGCGCCTGTCCGGGGTGACCGGCCCCAAGGTGTCGGCTGCGACGGCGGATTGTTCGACATGAGTCCCCCTGAGGTGGTTCGTGAGCGATGACCGTAACGGGGGATGTAGGCATCAGGTGACAGATGCGCACGAGTGGTGACCGATTTGTAATCAAAGAGTGGAGGACCCTGCAAAGGCCGACCGCCGCTTCTCTGAAGGCAGCCCTAGTCCTCCGCGAGCACCACGACCGTGTCGCCCTCGCGCAGGGTCAGCGGCGCGGTCTTCGACGGGTTGAGACTCACCCCGTACAGCGGCGGTTCGTCGCTGTGCTCCGCGAGCCGGTAACCGATGGCCGTCTCACCGCGCTGCCGGGCCGCCTCGATCACGGTGGCGAAGTTCGCCTCGGCTCCCGGGAGGAGATAGCTCGGCGCCGGTTTGAGGTAGATCTCCGAGCCTTCGGGGTCGAAGAGGTCGGCGAACACCGCGTCCAGCTGGCGGTTCTCGCTGAGCTGGGTGAGCAGCAGACTGATCACCTTCGTGCTGACGATGAAGTCGTCGGCCTTGGTGACCTGCGCGACCTCGCGGTTGGCGTCGTCGTTCATCTCCGTGACGATCGAGTACGGATCGCCGAGCCGGATCTCGATGTCCCGCAGATGGAGCAGCGTGACCAGGGTGCGGTCGTCGGCCCGGCCGGGATCGATCGTGTCGTCCGTGAGCACCACGATATGGCGATAGCTGTCCAGCTCCAGGGATTCCAGCGACGGCCGGCTGACGGGGGCGCAGTGCTTGAAGCCGACCGTCAGGTTGTCCAGTCGCCCGGTCAGGTCCTCCCGCGGCTGCCGGGGGGCCGCGATGTCCACCGCGGAGCCGGGCTGCACCAGACGGTCGAGCAGTGAAACGATCTCCGCCGCACGGGGGTTCCAGCCGATGATCAACGTCCGGTCGGGCAACGGCTCCGGAGCCTCGGCCGTGGTGATCGCCGACCGTACGATCGCGGGCGGGGCAGCCGCCCGCTCGATGAGCAGATCGTCCTCGGCGACCATCAGCAGCCGGTCACCGCGCTCGACGACGGTGTCCATCGACGGGTTGACGTGTATCTTCCCGTCCTCCCGCTGCAGGCCGATGGGGATGCCGCGTTCGAAGGCCGTCAGTGATTCCCCGTAGGTGGCACCGGCCAGCGCCGGCTCGCTCCAGGGATAGATCTCGTTGCCCATGAAGCTGAGCAGTTCGTTGAAGACGGTGGACAGCCCGGACTGCCGGTGGGCCTGCACGATCAGCCGTACGGCGATGTCGTCGACGTCGATCACCAGCGCCGCGTCGCCCGCGGCCAGCTGGGCCGCCGCCAGGTTGGTGGAGTTCTGCACCGCGGCCACCACGGTGGGGCGCCGCTCCGGCCATCTGCGGTTGTTGAGCAGCAACAGCACCTTGATGACATCGATATCGCTGTCGTCGGTGAGCGGCGGCAGCACCATGATCGACTTGGCGGTGTCCGGACTGACCAGTTCCAGGTCCTCGCGCTGCAGGGGGCTGCCGGAGCGACAGATCACCCGGGTCTTCCCGGTGTCCGGGATGCGCCGCCGGATCTCGTCGTCCATGTCGACCTTGTCGCGGTCGGCGAGGATCACCACACAGGAGCGCCGCTCGCTCTGATTGGCCTCCACCAACTCGGCGATCACCGTGAAGATCTGGTCCGACCAGCCGAGCACGATGGTGTGCCCGCGCTCGATCAGTTGCGACTTGCCCTTCCGCAGTTCCTGGATATGGGTCTCCAGGCCGGTCGTGATCACTCCGATCAGCGCGCTGACGATGAAGATCCCGCCGATGGTCACCGTGAGCATGAGGATCAGGAACAGCGGCTGCCCGGTGTCCCCGCCCATCGTGCCCGGATCGAGGGTGCGCAGCAGGCTCATCCAGACGACGCCCGCCCAGCCGCCGTTCTCCTCCGTGTCCTTGTGGGCCAGCACCACCACCGCGCTGGAGACCAGGGTGATCAGTGCCAACGAGGCCAGCCCGAGCCAGCCGATCAACGCCGGGGTGCCACGGTCCATCGTTCCGTCGAACCAGTACCGCAGCCGCTCCCGCAGCGTCTTGCGCATGCCGTAATCCTCCGTCGTTCCATCCGCCGCCGCGCCCAACAGGGTGGTCCGGACGGCGTGTTACCCGTAAGAGGGTGTCGCCCATCCCCTGACCACGCCAATCGTGGTGACAAAGTCGGGCAGAAACGCGGCACGCGCCCACCGCCCGGATGGCGACGGGCGTGATCGGAACAGCCACGCCGCACAACCATTCGCCGCACCCATCTGTCACACCAGGCATCCGCGAGAAGGCTTCCACTGAACGGAAGGGTGTATGCGACATGTCATTCCCCGGACGGCACCGGCGCTTTGCCGCCCTGACCGCCATCGCGGTCGCCCTGCTCGGCGTCGGGCTCGGCGGCGCTCCCGCCCAGGCCGAACCGTCGGGCAGCAGCGCCGCGCGGTACGGCCCGGAACTGAACTTCACCGTCTCCCGGGACAAGGTCGATGTGCCGCAACCACTGGTCTACCCGGGCGACCCGGCGCAGATCAGCTGGGGCCTGCCCGGCGATCCTGACGGTGGCACCGCCAAGGACGTGGTCGTCACCATCGACGTGTCCGGCATCTCCGCCTTCGCCGACGTCAAGGGCATCAGCTGCCGCGAGAACCTGTGTTCCTGGCCGGTCAGGGACATCGAGGCGGACGGATTCGCCGGCGGCGTCATGGAAGTGCTGGCCAAGCCGGACGCGCCGCTCGGCACCACCGGGACCGCCCGGCTCACGGCGACGTCCTCCAACGCGACGATCGCCCCTCTCACCGTGCAGGTCACCGTCGGCACCATGGAGCTGGTCGTCAACCGCCTGCCGCAGAAGGACGGTGCGGAGCCCGGCACTTCGCTGGCAGCACCGATCACCGTCGCGAACATGGGCTCGCTCACGTCGCCCGGCGTGGAACTGAAGCTGACCACCACCCAGGGGCTCGGCTTCGCACCGCGGTTCGCCAACTGCGCGTACGGCACGTCCGACGACCTCCCCTCCGGCCATGGGCGGACGCTGGAATCCGCCGTCTGCCGGATCGGCACACCGGTCGAACCGGGCAAGCGCTACCGGCTGTCGGCCCCCGTGGGCCTCGACGTCAAGGGGACGGCGCTCTTCGACTTCCTGGACTACCGGGTGAAGCCGCCGGCCGACGCCGTACGTACCGCCGCGGACCCGCGCGACGGCGGCTCCAAGGGCTCCGGCCCGAGCGGCGAAGCACCCGTGCTCACGCTGGTGCCGGACGGCGAGGCGCCTGCGCCCGGCACCGTGACGGAACAGGGGATGTGGATGATCAACGCCGCCAACACCGCCGATCTCGCCGTCACCGGCGACTCCGCCACCGCCGAGGCCGGTCCCGGCACCGAGGTGACGCTGACGGCGAAGCTGCGCAACGACGGACCCGCCACCTTCGACCTCCTCACCTCCGACGCCCAGATCGGGCTGCTGGTCGACATTCCCCAGGGCACCACGGCGGTGAAGGTCCCCGAACGCTGCCGCCCCTGGAACGGCCTCGGAACGGACGACCCCCGCCCCGGCGCCCCGCAGTACCTCTGCGCGTTCCGCTCGCCCTTCGCCGTGGGCCAGGCCGTGGACATGCCGTTCACGCTGCGCGTCACCGAGGACGCACCGGCCACCACCCGCGCCACGATGCGCACCATGTCGGTGTACGGCGGGGAGTTGACGTTCGACACCCACCAGGCCAACAACACCGCCCAGTTCACGGTGCGGGTGAAGAACGGCGGGGGCAACAGCGGGGGCAACGGCGGTGCGCCCGGCCCGGACGGCGCCACCGGCGGAACCGGCAACCAGCCCCACACCCAGACCATCAGCGCACCCCGGACCTCCTCCCCGGACACCTCGGGCATGCTGGCCGCCACCGGTAACAGCGGTACGACGGCCGTCGCCTGGATGAGCGGCACGGCAATCGCCCTGGGCGCCGCACTCCTGGCCGCCACCCACGCCCCCGGCCGCCGCACCGCCGGCTGACCTGGCGCACAAAGGCCGGCCGCGTCGATCCGCGGCCGGCCCCGTCGCCCTCCGGAAGTGTCGTCCTGCGCCTGCCCCGCGTTCGTGCCACAGAGGCTGTGAGACCCCGAGGTGTATTTTGGTACTGGGTTCCGAAATTCGCGTTCCCGTAAGGACGAAGGAGTCCTCTCATGGGCCGTCTGGACAACAAGGTCGCGATCATCACCGGAGCGGGCCAGGGCATGGGCGCCTCGCACGCCCGTCGCTTCGTCAAAGAGGGGGCGAAAGTCACCCTCACCGACCTCAACGAGGCGGCCATCCGCGAGCTCGCCGACGAACTCGGCGACAACGCGCGGTACACGGTGCAGGACGTCACGAAGTACGACGACTGGAAGCGTGTCGTGGAGGAAACCGAAGCGGCGTTCGGTGACATCACCGTGCTCGTGAACAACGCGGGGATCCTCGGGCCCATAGCCAAGACGGCGGACCTCGACGAGGACGACTACCTCAAGGTGTGTGCCGTCAACCAGCACTCCCAGTTCCTCGGGATGAAGGCCGTCATCCCGTCGATGCAGCGGGCCGGCATCGGCTCGGTCGTCAACATCTCGTCGCTGGCGGGTCTGCGCGCGAACTACGGCTTCCCGAGCCTCGCCTACGTCGCGAGCAAGTTCGCCAGCCGGGGGATGACGAAGGCGGCCGCGCAGGAGTACGGCGGTGACAACATCCGGGTGAACTCCGTGCACCCGGGCTTCATCAACACCCCGATGATGGTGGAGGCGACCGACGAGGAAGGCGGTGACGCGCTGGCGCAGATCTTCCTCGGCCGGCTCGCGGAGGCGGACGAGGTGTCCTCGCTGGTGCTGTTCCTGGCCTCCGACGAGTCCTCCTACATCACGGGCGCGGAACACAAGATCGACGCGGGCATGTCCGCGTCCTGACCTCGCGTTGCCGCACCGCGGCGGCAGCACCACCTGCTTCCACCTCGGCAAGTACCTGGCGCGGAACAGCGGGAGCGGCGGGTGGCCCGGGACGGGGCTACGGCGTCCGGCTCTGCCCGTACCGTTTCACGGGCGGTCAACTGCCGGACTCTTTGGCAAAGTTACCCGGTGGCACCCGCCTCCGGCGTACGCTGGGGGAAGCCTCCGGGACCGTCCGGGCCCGCAGCGGGTCGCATACCGCAGCGAACCTCGTCGAGCAGCGCGGCCGCGGGCTCCACACCGATACATCGGCAACGATCTGGCCATGACCGGGACCGATCCCGGTCCCGATCCCGGTCGACGGACACCCTTGCTCCACCGGATGGATTGAGGTGCCGAACATGAATCAGTCCACACGACTCGGCGTGGCAGCCGCCGCTCTCGCCGCCCTCCTGGCGCTCTCCGCCTGCGGAGGAGGATCCGCGACGTCCGAGCCGTCCGCCGACGGCGGCCCGGACGTCCGGGCCACGCTCGCTCTCGCCATCCCCTCGGCCGTGATGGCTCCCAAGGAGGAAGTCGCCACCTACGCGGTGGGTGACACCGAGGGCTACTTCTCCGAGGAGAAGCTGAAGGTCGACGTGATCAACACCGACGGTTCGGTCGCCGCCGTCCAGGCCGTCGCCTCGGGCAGTGCCGACATCGCGCCGGCCGACGCGGGAGCCATCCTCGCCGCGCGGGAGAAGGGCGTTCCGGTCAAGGCCGTCGGCGGCCTGGTACGCAACTGGCCCTGGCGCATGGCGGTCCTGCCGGACAGCGGGATCGCTTCCCCCGCCGACCTCAAGGGCAAGCGGATCGGTGTCATCAGCCTCGCCTCCGGCTCGGCCATCTTCGCCCGCGCCTACGCGGGCGACGCCGGGCTGGACGCGGCCGAGGACATCGATCTGCTGCCGGTCGGGGTGGGCGCGCAGGCCCTGTCCGCGCTGGAGGCCGGCAAGGTCGACGTCCTCGCCCTGTTCACGCAGGCGTACACCACGATCGAGAACACCGGCACGGAGTTCCGCTACCTGGACAACTCCGATGCCTTCGAAGGCATCCGCTCCCTGACCTTCGCGGTGGCCGAGAAGACCCTGCGGGAGAAGAAGGACGTGCTGACGCGCTACCTGCGCGCCTCGTACAAGGCACTGCTCTTCTCCGCCGTCAACCCCGGGGCCGCCATGCGTGACGGCTACCGCGCCTTCCCCCAGCTGCTGGCCGGCAAGAAGGCCGCCGACCGTGTCGCCGACGACACCAGGACCCTTGAAACGTGGATAAAGACCGCGGTCCCGGTCACCGGTGAGCCCGAGGGCTTCCGGGACTGGGGCGCGATCGGTGACGAGGAGTGGCGCAGGACGGTCGCCTACACCAGGACGTCCGGCCAGATCACCAAGGAGGTCCCGGTCCCGGAGGTGTGGGACGGCAGCCTGCTCCAGGACGCGAACGACTTCGACCCGGCGGCCGTGATCGAGAAGGCGAAGGCCGCCGGATAGCGACCGGACACACCGTCAGGAAGGCAGGGAGGGAGGCCGCCATGGTGATCAGTGCTCTGGGCCGACGCCGCCGGAACGCGCGGGGCCGGGGCGGGGTTCCCGCGCCCGATGTGGACGAAGGCCGCTGGATCGAGGTCGACGCGGTGCACAAGACCTACCGGCCGCGCAGGTCCGAGCCGACCCACGCACTCTCGGACGTCACCTTCACGGTCCGGCGCGGCGAGTTCGTCTCGGTCGTCGGCCCCTCGGGGTGCGGCAAGACCACCCTGCTGAAGATCCTCGCCGGGCTCGTCCCCGGGAGCCGGGGGACGGTCCGGGTCGCCGGCCACGAGGTGGCGGGTCCGCTGCCCGAGGTGGGCATGGTCTTCCAGGCGGCCACCCTCCTGCCGTGGCGCACCGTGCTGCAGAACGTGATGGTGCCCGTGGAGGTGCGGAAACTCGACGCCCGGGTGTACCGGGAGCGGGCCGAGCGGCTGCTCGCGATGGCCGGTCTCGACGGCTTCGAGGACACATACCCCCACGAGCTGAGCGGCGGGATGCAGCAACGCACCGGAATCTGCCGGGCCCTGGTGCACGACCCGGCCGTGCTGCTGATGGACGAGCCGTTCGGCGCCCTCGACGCCCTGACCCGCGACCACATGAACGTCGAACTGCTGCGGATCCGGCGGGAGAGCGGCCAGACCATCGTGTTCGTCACCCACTCCATCCCCGAGGCGGTCTTCCTCTCCGACCGGGTGGTGGTCCTCAGCCCCCGCCCCGGCCGTATCGCCGAGATCGTCGACATCGAGCTGGCACGCCCGCGTGCGCTCAGCGTCATGGCCTCGGACCGGGCCGGGGTCTTCGTCGAGCGGATCCGCAAGCACTTCGACGGCGCCGGTGTGACCGACCGATGAGGCTCCCCAGGGCCAGGACCGTCAGGGAGCGCCCCGAACTGCTGCTCGTGCCCGCCGTCTTCGCCCTGGTCGTGCTGGTCTGGGAGTTCGCGGTCCCCGCGTTCGGAGTCGACGACTATCTGCTGCCGCGCCCCTCCCGGATCGCCGACGCCCTGTGGACCCAACTGCTCGACCCGTTGTTCTGGCGCCATCTGAGGGTCACACTGCTGGAGTCGCTGTACGGCTTCCTCCTCGCCGCGATGGCCGCGCTGGTCCTCGGAACGGTGATCGCGCAGGTGCGGCTGATCGAGCGGACGTTCATGCCGTACATCGTCGCCTTCCAGACGGTGCCCAAGGTGGCCCTCGCGCCGCTGTTCGTCGTGTGGTTCGGCTTCGGCATGACGAGCAAGGTCGTCATGGCGGCGGTGATCGCGTTCTTCCCGATCCTGGTCAACGTGATCGAAGGGCTGCGCTCGGCCGACGCCGACCGGATCCAGATGCTCACGGTGTTCGGCGCGGGCCGGTTCGAGGTCTTCAGGATGGTCCGGCTGCCGAGCGCGCTCCCCTTCATCTTCGTCGGTCTCGACATCGGGATCGTCTTCTCGATCCTCGGGGCCGTCGTCGGCGAGTTCATCGGGGCGAAGGAGGGCCTCGGATACCTCCTGCTGCAGACCAACTACAACTTCGACATCGCAGGGATGTTCGCCGTGCTGGTGGTGCTCTCCGTGGTGGGGCTCGTCGCCCACTTCACCGTACGTCTCGCCCAGAAGCGCTTCGTCTTCTGGGCCGAGGACAGCCGGGTGACCGGGTCCGCGTGACCGGGACATGAGCGCGGATCAGTACGGCTTCGGCGGCCGGCCCGTGGCGGAGCCCGGGCCGCCTGGCAACTTACGGAGTCCACCGTGACCGAGTACGACCTGGTGCTGAAGAACGCCCGTGTCGTCCACCACGACCAGGACGGCGCGCGGCCCGCGGACATCGCCGTCAGCGGCGGGCGGATAGCCGCCGTGGCCCCCGGCATCGCCACGGAAGGCGCCCGGCGGGTGGTCGACGCCCGCGGCCGGCTGGCGTTCCCCGGCGTCGTCGACGCCCACCAGCACTGGGGGATCTACAATCCGCTCGCCGAGGACGCGGCCACCGAGAGCCGCGCGTGCGCGCAGGGCGGCGTCACCACCGCCCTGACCTACATGCGGACCGGGCGGTACTACCTCAACAAGGGAGGCGCGTACGCCGACTTCTTCCCCGAGGTGCTGGACGCCGCCGCCGACCGGGCGCATGTCGACTACGGCTTCCACCTGGCGCCGATGTCACGCGGACACATCGACGAGATTCCCGCCCTGATCGAGCGGTTCGGCGTCACCTCGTTCAAGATCTTCATGTTCTACGGCAGCCACGGCCTGCACGGCAGGTCCGCCGACCAGAGCGCGTTCCTGATGATCCCCGAGGACGAGCGGTACGACTACGCGCACTTCGAGTTCGTCATGCGCGGGGTGCGGGCCGCCCGCGAACGCTTCCCCCACCTCGCCGAGGAGATCTCCCTCTCCCTGCACTGTGAGACCGCCGAGATCATGACCGCGTACACCGAACTGGTCGAGAAGGCGGGCGACCTGACCGGGCTCGCCGCCTACAGCGCCTCCCGGCCGCAGCACTCCGAAGGGCTCGCGGTCTCCATCGCCGCCTACCTGGCGCACGAGACCGGGCTGCCGACCGTCAACCTGCTGCACCTGTCGTCCCGCAAGGCGGTCGACGCGGCCGTGCGGATGGGCCGGGCGTTCCCGCACATCGACTTCCGCCGCGAGGTCACCGTCGGCCACCTGCTCGCCGACATCACCACCGCGCACGGCCTCGGCGGCAAGGTCAACCCGCCGCTGCGGCCCCGCGAGGACGTCGAGGCGCTCTGGGAGTACGTGCTCGACGGCACCGTCGACTGGGTCGTCAGCGACCACGCGTGCTGCCGGGAGGAGGTGAAGTTCGGTGAGCCCGAGGACGATGTCTTCCTCGCCAGGTCCGGATTCGGCGGAGCGGAATACCTCCTCCCGGGCCTGATCACCGAGGGGACGAAGCGCGGCCTGCCCCTGGGCCGGATCGCCGCGCTGACCTCCTGGAACCCGGCCCGGCGCTACGGGCTGCGCGCCAAGGGCAGCCTCGCACCCGGCTTCGACGCCGACATCGCCCTGGTCGACCTGGGCCGCCCTTGGACGGTGCGCGCCGCGGAGTCGGAGTCGGCGCAGGAGTACACGCCGTTCGAAGGCTTCGAGCTGACCGCCCGGGTCACCGACACCTTCCTGCGCGGCCATCACATCCTGCGGGCGGGCCAGGTCGCCGGCGAACCCGTCGGCGCCTACCTGCACCGCCCGACTCGCGGCGCGTGACGGCCGGCGGGTGAAGCCGCCTTAGACCAGGGTCTAAGGCGGCTTCGCCCGCCAGGACGATGCGCAGCCCGCGCCGTAGGCACAGAATTGCGCAGGTGCCGAGCCAATCGGACGCAAGCACAACCCCGCTCAGCTGGATGTCCTGATCCGCGTAGACCGAATGACGCACCCCCGGGAAGGGGGTGAGGCGGTGATCAGGACAGCGTCGCCCGCCACCTCGCGCGAGCAACAGGCCGCAGGCCGCAGGCCGAGCACAACTCACCGGTACCGCTCCCACGTTGTCACGGCTCAGGTTTCCAGACTTCATACCCACTTTTACATGAGGAAGAAATGCCCCTTGTTGACGACAGTCGTGACCGAGTTCCCGAGCCCGAAACGGCTCCGGTCACGACGCAACCGTCTGCCACGGCGAAGCCAACGGCGCTCGAATCCATGGGCGGCCCGCTGGGGTTCGTCTATTCCACCGTTCCGGTTGTCATCTTCGTGGCCGCCAACGCCTTCCTGCCGTTGCCGCTGACCGTCTCCGTCGCGCTCGCCACCGGGCTGGCGCTCACGGTGTTCCGGCTCACTCGCGGTGAGCCCTTCTCCTCGGCGGTCGGCAGCCTCGCCGGAATCGCCATCACCGCGGGGGTAGTTGCCTGGACCGGCTCGGCGAAGGACTTCTTCGTCTTTGGTATCTGGGCGGCGTTTGCGGGCTTCCTCGTCACCTTCTGCTCCGCGGTGGCCCGCCGGCCGCTGACCGGAGTCATATGGAACCTGCTCCACGGCGGCAAACACGCCTGGCGCGCCGACCGCACCGTGCTCCGCGCGCATTACGTCGCGACCCTGGCTGCGGCGACCGTCTTCGGCGCCCGCTTCGTCGTCATGCAGTGGCTCTACCTCAAGGACTCCACCGGATGGCTGGCGGCCGCGAAGATCATCATGGGGGCCCCGCTCACCGCGTTGGCCGCGGTGGTCGTCATCTGGGCCTTCCGGCGGAGCACCAAGCGGCTCGCCAAGGCCGGCTGAACGGGGTGGCCGCGCCGGCCGCTGCCTGCCGGGATCTGGTCCGTTCAGGTGTTGGTTTCGTGGGTGGGGGTCGGCCAGGGGAGTTGTGCGGTGAGGGTGTATCCGTTGTCGGGTGTGGGGTGGTGGTCGAGTGTGCCGCCGGCGAGTTCGACGCGTTCGGCGAGGCCGAGCAGTCCGTATCCCGATGATGGTGGTGGGTGGGTCTTCGCCGGGTTGTCGGTGTGGGCGGGGGTGTTGGTGACGGTGACGTGGAGTTGGTCGCCGGGTGTTCCTTCGAGGGTGATGTGGATGTGTGCGCCGGGGGCGTGTTTGGTGGCGTTGGTCAGTCCTTCCTGCACGATGCGGTAGGCGGTCCGTCCGAGGGTGTCGGGTGGTGTTCCGGTCACGGTGGTGGTGAGGGCGGCGTGGAGTCCTGAGGTGCGGGCGTCGGCGACCAGGTCGGGGATCCTGTGCAGGGAGGGCTGGGCGGGTTCGGAGTGGGGTGGGCCGGAGCGTAGGACGCCGAGGACGTCGCGTAGTTCTTCGAGGGCCTGGTGGGAGCCGTCGGCGATGCCGTGGATGAGTGTCCGGTTCTCGTGGGCGGGGAGGTTGGTGCGGTGGTTGAGTGCTCCGGCCTGCATGGCGATCAGGGAGATGCGGTGGGCGAGGACGTCGTGCATCTCGCGGGCGATGCGGTTGCGTTCCTGGGCTCGGGCCTGGGCCGCGCGCGCCTTCTGTTCCCGTTCTGTGCTCCGTGCCCGCTCCCGCAGGGTCCGTACCTCGACGCGTCGCGCACCGACAGCCACACCCGCGGCCACCACGATGCCGGCGATCAGGGGTGGGACGACGAGTTCGTAGAAGGACGTGGGCGAGTTGGGTGGGCTCTGCACGGGGTAGGACCCGACGAGGAAGTAGGACGCGGTCAGATAGGCGAGCGTGACGGCCCCGATCTCCATCGGGCGCCGGCGGGTGGAGACCGAGGCCAGCGCCAGCAGTCCAGCGCCGGTGGCAAGTGAGGAGGCATTGGAGACAACGGCGACCGTCAGAGCGACAGCCAGCGGGTACCGCCTGCGCCACACCAAGGCTGTCAGGCAACCGAGAGCCACCAACGGATCACCGATGAGATACCAGGTGCCCCTGTCGGCCGACGGCCACTTCATCCCCACGCCGATATAGAGCCAGATCCATAGGCCCACTGCTGCGGCTGCGGCAAGCTGCCAGTTCCGCTGCCACCTCCCCAGCCGGGCCACGACGTCCGAGTTCACCTACTCATCATCCCCGAAGCCGGCGGGTGGTGAGTCCGGCCGGAGACCGAGGCGTCCCCGTGCCGCCACCGCCTCCGTCATGACGGGTCATTTCGGCAATCCACTGAGGAGATATCCATGTCTGCTGCTCTTCCCCCGCTGCTCCACGTAGGCATCGTGGTGGCGGACCTCGACCGTGCCGCCGCCGACTATGAACGCCGGTGGTCCGTTGAAGTCGAAAGGGTGAGGGATCTCGACTTCACCACGGCCAGGTTCCACGGGCAGGAGACCTCCTGCTCGGCCCGCTACGGCTTCATCAACACAGGCGCCTCAGAGATCGAACTGATCCAGCCGCTCTCCGGCCGCTCTCCGTACACGGAGTTCCTGGAAACGGCCGGGGAGGGCGTGCATCACCTGGCCTACGTCGTGGGGAGCATCGACCAACACCTCGCCGCCCTGCGCGAGGCAGGCGAGGAACCGCGCGTTGCCTTCGACGCCACGATCGCCGATCAGGCCCGCTTCGTGTATCTGGACGGTCTGGCGCACGGGCCGGTCATAGAGCTGATCGAGAGTGAACTTCTCGGCGGCTGAAGAGGGACCCTCCCCTAGCGTTCCGTGAACCGGCGCAAGGCGTCGAGCGCGGCGGGGGCGAGGGTGTCCGGGTGGTCGGCGTCGTGCATCAGGTGGTCCACTCCGGGCAGCGGCACCCGGCCCGGTCCCTCGACGTGTGCGCGGCGCAGGGCGGTGGTCAGGGCGTTCGTCGTGGAGCACGGGACCTGGACGTCGTCCGTGCCGCACGTCAGCAGCACCCTGGTCCCCGGCCGGAGTGCCGCGACGGTGTCCGGCGGGTAGACGGCGTCGTCGCTCTCCACGAACAGGGCGCTCGGCCCCTGGAAGGCTTCGAAGAGTTGGGCGACCGCGGGCGGCAGGTCGGTGGTGTCGACCGGTCGGTGTGCCCGCAGGGCGGTGACGGCGGCGTCCACCGCCGCGTCGATGGCGCGCTGCTGCTCCGGGGTGAACTGGCCCTGCCGGGTCGCCTCGGCTATCTGGGCGTGCAGTTGCAGCGCGACCAGGTCCAGGAAGCGGATCGCCTGCGGTTGCAGAAGCGCCAGGCCGGCCGGGCGCGGGCGGACGGTACCGCCGAGCAGCAGCCCGGTCATCGCGCCCTCGCTGTGCCCGACGACCAGCAGTGCACGGGGGTCGGTCTCCGGCTGATCGCGCAACGACTCGTAGGCGGCCTTCGCCTGGCGGACGAACGCCGGGTAGTCGAGTTCCTCCGGGCGGTCGCGGTAGGCACCGAGCCCGGTGCGGCCGGTGCCGTACTTGTCGAACCGCAGCGTGGCGACCTGGTCGCTGCCGAGCGCGTCGGCCAGCTGCGCCAGGGTGTCCGGGCGAGACGCGGGTGGCTGGTTGCCGTCGCGGTCGGTGGGGCCGCTGCCGGGCAGCAGCAGCGCGGCCCGCAGCCGTTGCCCGGCACGGTGCGCGGGAACATGCAGTGTCCCGTACGTCGTCGTCCCGTCGACGGTGAAGACGACCTCGCGGTCGGCGGCGGGCACGAGAGCCGGAGTCGCCTCGGCCGGGGTGACGGTCACGACGGTCAACGCCAGCACGACCGCGGCTAAGCGGAAAAACATCGGTCTACCTCTTTCAGCTCAGATGAGGGCGTTCTCGACCAGCGCGACGGTCGCGCGGGGGTCGTCGACCTGGAGGACCAGGCGGGCGTAGCGCTCGTCGGCGAGTTCGACCACGACGGCCTTCGACGGGTCCTTGACGTCCCAGAAGACCGTCTCGCCGTCGAGATGGAAGGTGCCCGCCGTGATCAGACCGGGTACGCGGGTGCCAGGCGCGCGAATCCCCTTGGGATCGGCTGCGATGCCGGGGTCGGCGGTCGCGCCACGGACGTTGACCAGCGGGATGGTCAGGCTGCTCTTCATAGCCCAGAGCTTGCCGAGCCCTTCGATCACGACGACGAGGTCGTCGCCGTCGATGTGAACCAGTGCCATGTCGGTTTCCTTGTCAGGCGAGAGAATCGAGGCGTTGGGACAGCGCGGCGCCGACGCCCTCGGGGTTTCCGCGCAGGAGAATGCCCAGTGCGGCGGCCGTGAGAGCGGCGGCCAGGTCGGCGGAGAGGCCGAGCGCGTCGGCGATTGCCTGGTCGAGGGCGCCCAACGCGGCCGTCACCTCGGCGGCGACCTCCTCGTCGACCGGCGCCCGTTCGACCGCCGCGAGCAGCAGCAGACCGAGGTCGGCCGAGGTGACGAGCCGCAGCGCGGTCGCGGCGTCCGGTGCCGCGGCGAGCGCGTCCGCCAAGGGACGGACATCGTCGGCGAGGTGGCGGCGCAGGGCGGCCAGGTAGAGGCCGCGCTTGCTGCCGAACGTCTTGTACAGGCTGTTGCGGTGCACGCCGAGGTGGGTGACGAGGTCGTCGACGGACACACCGTCATACGCGCGGCTGCCGAACAACCCTACGGCGGCGCGCACCACCTCGTCCTCGTCGAACGCTCTTGGCCTACCCATGACACGACCATAGCCAGTTGAGGAACGATTGGTCAAGAACGATCGTTCCTCAACTGGCGGCGGCTCCGCGCGTGCCGCGGGTCAGCGCACCCTTCCCCGCGGTTTCAGGGCCACCGGGGGGAGTTCGGGGGCGGGGAGGCGGTCGCCCGCGTAGCCTCGTACCTCGCCGAAGCGGGAGGTGTCCGTCCAGTCCTTGCGGGCCGCCTCGATCTCCTCGTGCGAACGGCCGATGAAGTTCCACCACATGACCAGTTCCTCCTCGAAGGGCTCACCGCCGAGGAGCATCAGTCCCGCGTCGGACCGGGCGCGCAGGGGGAGTTCGGTGCGGCCGCAGCCCAGGTAGAGCATGGAGCCGGGGAGCACGGGCACTCCGTCGACCTCCGTCTCGCCGGACATGCACAGCACCGCGTACTCGAAGTCGGGTTCGAGGGGGAGACGGGTCTCGGTGCCGCGGGCCAGTGCGAGGTCCGCGGCGAGCAGGGGGGTGTAGGTGGTGCCCGGGGAGACCGCGCCGTCGAGTGCGCCCAGGATGACGGTGGCGGTCAGGCCGGGGGCGGTGACGACGGGCAGGTCCGCGTGGTGCTGGAAATGCGGTGTGACCTCGCGGTGGGCGTCCGGGAGCGCGACCCAGAGTTGGGCGCCGTGCAGGAAGCGGGCGTGGGAGCGGGGACTCTCCTCCGAGTGGGAGATCGCCCGGCCCGCGGTCATCAGGCCGAGTTCGCGCGGACGTACGGTCTGGAGGCTGCCGAGGCTGTCGCGGTGCAGCACCTCGCCGTCGTGCAGCCAGCTCACCGTCTGGAGCCCCATGTGCGGGTGGGGCGGGACCTGCATGCCGGGCTCGTCGGCGATGTCGTCGGGCCCGTAGTGGTCGACGAAGGCGAACGCGCCGACCATGCGGCGGCCGAGGTTGGGCAGCAGTCTGCGGACCTCGGTGGACTCACCCAGCCGGACCGCGCGGGGGCTCAGGAGTTCTCGTACCGGCTCGGCGACGACGAAGCCGCGACCGCCGCAGACGGTGGCGGTGGCCTGACGATCAAGATTACTCATGGCGACCAACCTAGTACGGGACGGGGCGTGCCGGTCCCGTCGCGGTTCACCGGTCGCCGGTGTCCGGGGCGTGCCACACCGTGGTCGTGTTGCAGAAGGCCCGGATGCCCTGGCCCGACAGCTCCCGCCCGTACCCGGAGCGCTTCACGCCCCCGAAGGGGAGGGCGGGGTGCGAGGCCGTCATGCCGTTGAAGAACACCCCGCCCGCCTCCAGGTCGCGTACGAAGCGGTGCGTCTCGGGCTCGTCGCGCGTCCATACGTTGGAGCTCAGCCCGAACGGGGTGTCGTTGGCGAGCGCCACCGCCTCGTCGAGGTCCCTGACCCGGTAGAGCGTGGCGACGGGTCCGAAGGTCTCCTCGTGGTGGATCCGCATCGCGTCCGTGATCCCGGCGAGGACGGTCGGCTCGTAGAACCACCCCTTGCCGCATTCCTGCGGGCGCTGCCCGCCGCACAGCGCGGTCGCCCCCCGGCCCAGCGCGTCCTCGACCAGTTCCTCCAGATCGGCGCGGCCCCGCTCGCTGGCGAGGGGGCCGATGTCCGTGGACTCGTCCATCGGGTCGCCGACGGTCAGGTCGCGCATGCCGGCGGTGAACAGGGCGGCGAAGGTGTCGAAGACCTCCTCGTGGACGATGAAGCGCTTGGCGGCGATGCACGACTGGCCGTTGTTCTGCGTCCTGGCGGTCACCGCGGTCCTCGCCGCCCGTTCGATGTCCGCCGAGGGCATCACGATGTACGGATCGCTGCCGCCCAGTTCCAGGACGGTCTTCTTGATCTCGTCGCCGGCGACCGCCGCGACGGCGCGGCCGGCCGGTTCGCTGCCGGTGAGGGTGGCGGCGGCCACCCGGGGGTCGCGCAGGACGGCCTCGACCGCGTCCGACCCCACCAGCAGGGTCTGGAAACAGCCGGGCGGATAGCCCGCCCGGCGGAAGAGGTTCTCCAGGTAGAGGGCGGTCTGCGGAACGTTCGAGGCGTGTTTGAGCAGGCCCACGTTGCCGGCCATGAGGGCCGGGGCCGCGAACCGTACGACCTGCCAGAGCGGGAAGTTCCACGGCATGACGGCGAGGATCACCCCGAGAGGCCGGTGACGGACGCTCGCGCGGGCGGCGCCGGAGTCCCGTACGTCGGCGTCCGAGGGGTGTTCGTCGGCGAGCAGTTCCGCGGCGCGGCCCGCGTACCAGCGCATCGCCTTCACACACTTGGCGGCCTCGGCCCTGGCCGCGGCGACGGGCTTGCCCATCTCGGTGGTCATGGTGCGGGCGATGTCGGCCTCGTCGTGCTCCAGCAGGTCGGCGGCGCGGTTCATGAGCCCCGCCCGCTCGTCGAAGCCGGTGGTGCGGTATTCCCGGAACGTGCTGTGGGCGGCGGCCAGGCGCGCTTCGATCTCCTCGGCCCCCAGCGGGTCGAAGGTCAGCAGTGTCTCTCCGCTGGCGGGGTTCACCGTCGCGATGGGCATGGTGATTCCTCCTCGAATCGGTCCGCCGGCCCCCGCCGTCCCGGCTTCTCAGGACCCTTCCCCGCTTCGCCGTACCGCGCAACAGGGCGGCGCGCCCGGGGGCCGGTTGCCGCCGTTTGACACGGTGGTGAGAGGTGGGAGGGTGGAAAGGCGGAGGGCGGCCACGGCCGTCCTGGCTCGGGGCGCAAGGAGAACGGAGAGCGACGTGAGCGGCGACAGCGCTGCGGCGATGGGAGACGAGGTCTACCAGCCCGACGGCTCCGAGGTCGGCGACGACCAGGGCATCCTCGACGCCGAGGACACACTGCTCGACCGCGGCTCCGACCCCTTCGACGAGGGGTGGTCGCCGCCCGAACGGCCTCTGGGCGTCGAGTGCAGGGGGACGACCGCCGCCGAGCGCTCGGCGGGCGAGACACTCGATCAGCGGCTCGCCGAGGAGGTCCCCGAGGTGTGCGCGCCGGACGGGGACGACCTCGGGGACCTGCCGTACGGCGAGGGCGAGCTGCTCGACGACGAGGTGGGCGACCACCGGTCCGGGCGGCTGGTGGCCCCGGACGAGGGCGCCCACGAGGACGCCGAGAAGGACATGATCGCCACTGATGTCGGCATCGACGGCGCGGCCGCGTCGGCGGAGGAGGCCGCTGTCCATCTCGTCCCCGGGGCCGACGAGGCCGACGTGGAGTGACACCGCGCGGTGTCGAGCGGTACGAGGGGCGGCGGGACCACCCTGAACACGTTCTGCGGTGCCCGGACGCTCCTGGTGAACCAGATGACCTTGCCGTCCGCCGTGGCACAGGTGCCCCAGCTGTCGCTGAGCGCGGCCACCCGGGCGAGTCCGCTGTCCCCCGCCGTACGCAGGCGCGGCAGGCGCGGGTCGCCGTCCTCGACGGAGGCGGTGAGATGGCGGCCGCTCCAACGGAGTTCCACCACACACCTGTTGTCGGGTCCGGAGTGCCGGTGGGCACGGGACAGCAGTTCGGCGACGCCGCGGGCGACCGGCTCGGCGTGCAGATCGAGCCTCCAGTGCCGAAGGTGCGCGGCGACGGTGCGCCGGAGCTCCGCCACGTGCTCGGGCGAGGTGTACGACGCGACCGCGTAGCGGCGGTCCTGACAAGGGCGTCCGGGGTGCGGACGCCCGGTGCACATGCAGTCGGGCGGAACGGTCATGGTGCCGGCTCCTCGGGAGGGGCCCACGTGCTGCACCGCGTGGTACCGGCGTCAGCACGGTGTACCAGCGGTCCCCGAGCACGAAGCGTGAGCGAAAACCACGTCTGGGTCACCCTCAGGTTGCGGCCGAACGGCCGAACCCGCAACACGGACGGGCGCGAGGCCCTCGTCTGCGGGCGCTCGTCGACGGGGGCCGTTCGACGGGCCCCCGGAGTCACCGGCTCTCCAGGCGTACCTGGACCTCTTCCTCCTGGTCGCCCGAGGCCGTACCGACGACACGGACGCTGAAGGCCGAGGCCAAGGTCTCGCGCACATGGTCCACCGCCGAGTAGCCGCCCTGGAGGGTGGCCACGACCGGCGCCGTCAGCGGGGTGGTGCCGGGGTCGCGCCGGGCCTCCGTCGTGTCGAAGGTCGCGATCCACACGGTCGGGCGCACTCCGGGCACCGCCTGCGGGCGGTCGTCGGCCGCGCGGTCGCAGGAGTAGGCCGTACGGAGCGCGCTGAACACCGCGTGCGCGTCCTCCTTCGCCCCGTCGGTGAGGGCCACGACGACCTCTGCGCCCGCGTGGCTTGCCGAACCGTTGCCGTGCGTACTCTTCACGTGGATCGTTCCTCTCCGCCGTCGCCTCGGGCCCCCTGTCCAGGCTCGCCCCGGCGGCCCGGGGCCGCGACCCGGACGCGCAGCGCGGCGCCGCCCGTGCAAAACTGCCGCGCAGCCGGCTCAGCACCCGCCCCCTGCTCAGGCCGAGCGAGGCGGCGGCCTCCGTCTGGCCGGCGTCGACGGAGAGGATGCCGCCGCGCACCACCTCGGCCGCGTAGGCGGCCTCGTGCAGGGTCAGTCCGATGAGCGCGGTGAGACCGGGCCCGAAGAGGTTGACAGTCGTGAAGGTGAGGATTTCCGGCCCGAAGGGGATGCCGAGGCCCAGGGTCGGGTAGAGCGCGCCGATGTTGAACCAGAAGAGCAGCTGCACCAGCAGCGGCGTGGAGCGGAATATCCAGATGTAACCCCAACTCAGGCTCTGGAGAACGGGGTTGGCGGAGAGTCTCAGCACCGCGAGGAAGGTGCCGATGAGGAAGCCGAGCACCATCACGGCCGCGGTCAGCCAGAGGGTGAGCAGCAGGCCGTCGAGGACGGCGGGGGTGGTGAAGTACCGGCCGACCACGCCCCACCGGAACCGTTCGTTGCGGACGACCGAGTGGACGGCCATCGCGAGGAGCAGCAGGGCGACGGCGGCCGACAGCCGGCGGCCGGGGTGGCGCCGGGGGACGATACGGGTGGGTTCACCGGGCTCCGCCGAGGGCTGCGGGGAGTTCCCCGGTGCGGCGGTCGCGAGGGGTGCGCGCGGTCCGTCGAGCGAGGGCGACAGGGACATGTGAGGGCTCCGCGGAGATCAGGAGATCGAGGAGATCAGGGATCAGGGATCAGGGGATCGAGGATCGGGAGAGCAGGCGATGCGTCGGTGTGGCACGGACCTGGTGAGCAGGGTGTCGTCGTCACACGTACCGCGTCCCTCAACACGGCCGGTGCGTACCGGAGTCACCACGGACGCGCGGCACAGCCCGCCCGTGCCGGCCGGCGCCGCACACCGTTCGATCGTACGGGCATACGGGCGTACGACGGACGGGTGTCAAGTACGCGGGTCCTGGCCGGTGATGCCCCGACCGGAGCGGGGCGGTGCGGACCGGGGCGGGCCGGGTGCCCACGGTGCGAGCACATGTTGACTTCGGCGGACGTACCGTGCTCAATTGGCTCCATGCAGAAGCAGCAGCCGTTGGTCACCCGCGGCCACATCGACTTCGGTCGCGTGTGGTCCGCCTCTTGTCGCGCCTGACCCGGCAGCGGGCCGCCTGACCGGCCCCTCCCTCCCTCGGTGACCCCGTCGCGGGCCGAGTTCCTCTTTCACCGGGCGCACGCTGCCGCTCTCCCCCGGCTCCTCACGGCGCGCGTCCGTACGACGTGCCGTCCGTCGTCACACACCCCCTGCACGCACACCCCTGCACGCGCACCCCCGCACATTCCCTCATGTCGCCCTGCCCCGGGGCCGGTTCGGCATGCCGTCGCCGTCGCCACCGCCCCGCCACGCCCCGGCCTCCGTACGAAAGGTCCGTCATGCCTGTGGAGTTCCTCGGTATCGCCGCCACCCACGACGGGTCGGAGACGACATCCCGCTCCGGCGCCTCGTTCGACAGGGAGTACACGCTCAGGCTCGCCCGCGCCCACGAGGACCATGGCTGGGACCGGGTGCTGTTCGCGTACGGTTCGGGTTCGCCCGACCCCGCGCCGGCCGCCGCGTACATCGCCTCCCGTCTCGACCGGCTCCAGATCCTGCTGGCGCACCGCCCGAACGTCTCGTACCCGACGTTCGCCGCCAAGACCTTCGCGACGCTGGACCGGATCAGCGACGGGCGGCTCACCGTCCATTTCATCACCGGCGGCAACGATCGCGAGCAGGGCCGTGAGGGCGACACCCTCACCAAGGACCAGCGGTACACCCGCACCCGCGAGTACATCGGGATCGTCAAGCGCGTCTGGACATCGCACGAGCCCTTCGACCACGAGGGCGAGCACTACCGGTTCCACGACTTCGTCAGCGATGTCTTCCCGGTCCAGCAGCCGCGCCCCGACGTCTCGTTCGGCGGCTCCTCGCCGGCGGCGTACGCGGCGGGCGGGGCCGAGGCCGACATCTACGCCCTGTGGGGCGAGCCGCTGGCGAGGACGGCGGAGCAGATCGAGGCGGTGAAGGCAGCGGCACGGGCCGCGGGACGTCCGGCCCCGCCGCGCTTCCAGGTGGCCTTCCGGCCGATCATCGCCCCCACGGAGGAGCTGGCCTGGGAGAAGGCGCACCGCACGGTGGCCGCGATCAAGGAACGTACGGCCCAGGGCAAGCGCACGGTCGTACGGGACCACCCGCGGCTCGCCCCGGAGAACACCGGGGCGCGGCGGCTGATCGCGATCGCGGAGTCGGGCGAGCGGTTCGACCGGGCGCTGTGGACGCCGACGGCCGCCGCCACCGGCGGCGCCGGCAACTCCAACGCGCTGGTCGGCACGCCGGAGACGGTCGCGCGGGCCCTGCTCGACTACTACGACCTCGGCGTGGACATCATCTCGGCCCGGGGGTACGACCTGCTGGGCGACGCCATCGACTTCGGGCGCCATGTCATCCCGCTGGTACGCGCCGAGGTCGCCCGGCGTGACGCGGCGGGCGCGCCGCGCGGTGCGCACGTCCTGGCCGAGGCGGGCCGATGACCTCCGTCGCCGAACCCCGCGGGCTGACCTGGCGGCGTACCACGGTCTCCGATCCGCTGGCGCGGCCGATGCTGGCGGAGCTGGGCCACGAGTACTCCGCGCGCTACGGCAAGGACGCGCACGGCGAGCTGGCCCGCTACCCCGCCGAGGAGTTCGACCCGCCGCACGGCACCCTGCTGCTGTTGCTGGAGCACGGCGAACCGGTCGCCGGGGGCGCCTTCCGCCGCTACGACGCGCACACCGCGGAGCTGAAGCGGATCTGGACCCACTCCGCCCACCGGCGGCGCGGGCTCGGGCTGCTGGTCGTCGCGGAGCTGGAACGCGCGGCGGGCGAGCGCGGCTACCGCCGGGTCTTCCTCACCACCGGCCCGCGCCAGCCGGAGGCCCGCGGGTTGTATCTGGCGGCGGGGTACACACCGCTGTTCGACACCGCCGCGGATCCGGAGACCATCGGGCCGCTGCCGTTCGAGAAGCTCCTCGCGGCCCCGGCCGGCCCCGGGAACACCACGGAAAGCGAGGGATGACCCGTGCGTACCCTGATCCCGGGCCGTTCCCGGCCCGCGCGCCGCACCGCTGCGGGCGTGCTGGTGGCCGCCCTGCTGCTGCCGCTCCTGACGGGCTGCGGTACGGACGCGGCGTCCGGTGAGGAGGCGGCCGGTGCCGCGTCCGCACCCTCGGAGGACGTCACCGCCGCGCTGAAGAAGAACCCCGCGCTGGCGAAGCTGCTGCCCGAGGAGGTGCGGAAGCGGGGAACACTGACCCTCGGCGCCTCCGTGGGCGCGGCACCCAGCTCCCTACTTCCCCAGCCGCGTCGAGCAGGACCCCGGCCGGTCAGGACGTCGACATCGCGGACGCCGTCGGCAAGCTGCTGGGCGTGCGGCTGACGCGGCAGCAGGCGAGTTTCGACGCCATCCTGCCCGCGCTCGACAGCGGTAAGTACGACCTCGGGCTCAGCAACATCACGGTGACCGAGGAGCGCAAGGAGAAGTACGACTTCGCGACCTACCGGCTCGACAACATCGCGTTCGAGGCGAAGAAGGGTTCCGGCTGGAAGGTGCGGGGGCCCCGGGACGTGGCGGGCCGGACCATCGGGGTGGGTTCCGGCACCAACCAGGAGAAACTGCTGGTCGACTGGAGCAAGGCCAACGTGGCGAAGGGGCTGAAGCCCACCGACATCAAGATCTACCAGAACACCGGCGACTACTACCTGGCCCTCGGTTCCGGCCGTCTCGACGCCTACTTCGGCCCCAACCCGGTCGCCGCGTACCACGCCGCCTCCACCGGACAGACCGAGATCATCGGTACGTTCTCGGGGGCCGGCGACGCGATCCAGGGCAAGATCGCGGCCACCACCAGGAAGGGCAACGGCCTGATCAGGCCGGTCCAGGAGGCGCTGAACACGGTGATCGAGAACGGGGCGTACGGGAAGGTCCTGGCGCGGTGGGGACTGGCGGACGAGGCCGTGCCGTCCTCGGAGCTGAACCCTCCGGGGCTGCCGAGGACCGCCTCCTGACGGCTGTCTCTCCCCCGGCCGGCTGTTGGCCGCCGGACGGGTTCGGCCGTACGGGTTGTCGCCGTGCGAGGGTGTGTGTCGCGGGCGGCAGCCGGAGCGGCGGGCGCGGTCCGGCGAAGAGACTCGTCGGCGTGACGGATATCCAGCCCTCCCGGAGGGACGACGAGACGCTGCGGCTGATCGGGCAGGAATGGGGGCGCGTGTCCGCCGCCCCGGCCGCCTGGCGGGGCGCGCTGCCCGTCGACCCGGACCTCGGCAGCTACCCGGAGCCCGAGCAGATCGTGCCGCCCCGCTTCGGCAGGTTCGTCCGCGTCACCACGGTCGGCGGGCCGCCGAGGGCGACCGTGGCCCCGAGCCGTGCGGAACCGGCCCCGGCCCCCGGGGTCGGGGCCCGGCTGCGGCGGGCCGTGCTGGGCGCGCCGCTGCGGTCCACCGCGGTCGTCCGGGAGCGGATGCGCAAGCTGGTGGCGCTGCCGGTGCTCTCGGCGGACGCGCTCTCCTCGGTGGCATACGGCCCCGAGGCGCTGCTCGCGGTGCTGGTGCTGGGCGGTACGGCGGGACTGGCCTGGTCGGTGCCGGTGTCGCTGGCGATCGTCTTCCTGATGCTGGCCGTGGGGCTGTCGTACCGTCAGACGATCCGGGCGTACCCGCACGGCGGTGGCTCGTACATCGTCGCCACGGACAATCTGGGGCGGATCCCCGGTCTGGTGGCAGCGGCGGGGCTGATGACGGACTACGTCCTGACCGTGGCGGTCTCCGTGTCGTCCGGGATGGCCGCGGTCACCTCGGCGGTCCCCGGCCTCTCCGGGGACGTGGTGCCGATCGGTGTGCTGGTCATCGTGGTCCTGCTGGCGGGGAACCTGCGGGGGGTCAGACAGGCGGGCGCGCTGTTCGCGGCGCCGACGTACGCCTTCATCGTCGCCATCCTCGCGCTGGTGGCGTTCGGTCTGTACGACGCGGCGGGGCGCGGCTTCGAGCCCGTTCCGCATCCGCCGCTGCACGCGGTGGAGGGGGTGGGGGTGCTGCTGGTGATGCGGGCGTTCGCCTCGGGGTCGACGGCGATGACCGGGATCGAGGCGATCTCCAACGCCGTACCCGCGTTCAAGCCGGTCCCCTGGCGCAACGCGCGGACGACGCTGTCCTGGATGATCGGACTGCTCATCACCCTGTTCGCCGGGACGATCGCGATGACCCATCTGGAGGGGGTCGTCCCCCGGTCGGGCGAGACGGTGCTCTCGCAGCTCGCGCACCGCAGCTTCGGCTCCGGCGGGATGTACGTCTTCACCCAGGCGGCGACGGCGCTGGTGCTGCTGCTCGCGGCGAACACCGCGTACAACGACTTCCCCCGGGTGCTCTACCTGCTGGCGCGGGACAACCACGCGCCGCGGATCTTCCTCCGGCTGGGGGACCGGCTGGCCTTCAGCAACGGCATCATCGTGCTCTCCGTGGCGGCGGCGCTGGTCTATGTGGCGTTCAACGGCGAAACGGCGGCGCTGATCCCGCTGTACGCCGTGGGGGTGTTCCTCGCCTTCACCCTGTCGCAGAGCGGCATGGTCGTGCACTGGTGGCGCAGGAGGGACCGGCACTGGCGCAAGAGTCTCTGCTTCAACGCCACCGGCGCGCTGCTGTCGGCGCTCGTCTTCATCACGGCGGGCATCACCAAGTTCACCGAGGGCGCGTGGCTCGCGATCCTCACGGTGGGGGTGTTCCTGCTGGTGACGACGCGGATCCACCGCCACTACGCACGGGTCGCCGAGGCGCTGCGGCTACGGCCCCAGAAGATCGAGATTCCCAGCCGTACGATCGCCCCGCGGGCGGCGCGCGGCGCGGTGGCCGTTAATGGCACGGCGGCCGGCGACGCGGCGACGGCCATCGGCGCCGCGGAGGCGACCGACGCGGCAGAGGCCGCCGGATCCGTGGACGTGACCGAGGACGCCGAGCCGGAGGAGTCCCCCGAGGAGATCCTCCATCTGTCCGTCGTCCCGCTCGACTCGCTGCACCGGGCGAGCATGCGCACCCTGGCCTACGCGGCCTCGCTCCAGCAGCCGGTCCTCGCCCTGCACGTCAGCCCGAGCGACGAGGACGCCGAACAGTTCCGCCAGGCATGGCTGCTGTGGGGCGACCATCTGCCGCTGCGGATCATCGTCTCTCCGTACCGTGCGATCGTCACTCCCCTGATCAGTTATGTGGAGTCGCTGCACCGTCAGCGGCCGGATCTGACCATCACCGTCATCATCCCGGAGATCGTCGTACGCCATTGGTGGCACCGCGTTCTGCACAGCCCGCTGGCCGGGCGGCTGCGGCACGCGCTCCGGCCGCTGCCGAAGATCGTCGTGACGACGGTCCCGTTCCACATCTCCGACGGGCACTCAACCCCGAACGGACATACGGAATGAATCATCAAACTATTGTCCCAACTGGTCGATTTATCGACCTTTGCCTAAAGTTGGCAACGGCACGGCCAGTCAGGGCCGTGGCATCTACTTGAGGAGCCCACGATGCTTTCTCAGACCATGAGGCCGACTGAAATCACCCTGGACATCGAGGCGTTGGGAACGGCGATGGCCGAGCCCGAGGCACCCCTGAGCGACGCGCCCGTGTACGCGCCGGAAGCGGCCGGCGCGCTGCTCCTGCTGGCCCTTCTCTCTCCGAAGGAGCCCAAGGAGCCGAAGGGCCGATGAGCCCCGACCGGTCGCGGACCTCCTATCAAGAAGCAGCGGCCGGCCTGGCACGACGTGCCCTCGGTGCCCTTCGGGGCGCCGGGGGCACGGCCATGGTCGCCGAACACGTCGAGAGCGCGCCGGACCCCGGCGCGGCGCTGGCCGCCATCAGGATCCTCGGCGCGGACACCCTCGCCCCCGCCCTGCTGGCCGGAGCCCCCGTCCACCCCCGGGACGCGGAGGCGGTGACGCTGGCCTTCGGCGCGCTGCCGCCCGCGCGGGACGGCACGCCTCCGCCGCCCGCCGGGCCCGCGGGCCCCTGGCTGATGGCGTGGCGCGACTGGGGCACCCTCACCCTGCTGGCCGTCCTCTCCGACCAGGCCGGCGGCGGGCGGGCGCGCGGCCTCGACGGGCGTCCCGCGGCGGTCCGGCCCGCGCCTCCCCCGCCCGCCGGACCCGCGGCGGACGGCGGCGACGCCTGGGCCGCCTGGTCGGTGACGATGGGGCAGCTCGCCACGCTGGCCCTGCCCGGCCTGGACGGCCCGGTGCACGACGCGGCGCGCAGCTCCCCGCTCGGCCTGGCGCGCGGGGCGACCCGTGCCGTACTGCGCCGGGACTACCCGACCGCCGCCCGGATCGTCCGCTGGCTCGCCTGGCTGCACAGCGAGGGGGTACGGATCCCGCTCGACCCGGCGCCGCTCGTGGAGCACATCTCCCTGCTGGCGGGCGGTGACCGGCTCGCGCTGGACACGGCGATCGCCGGCCGGCTGCTCGGGTCCGGCTGAGCGGCTCCGGCCGTCCGGCGCCAGCATCCCCACGACACGACGCGATCCCGCGCGACACCGTACGACTCGCACCACTCGCACGACACCGTACGACTCGCGCGACACCGTACGACCATGGCGGTCCCGGCCGCCGACCGTCCCGTACCACGCCGAACCGCCCCGATCGGACCGAGACCCGATGGACATGTCCGTCACACAGCACGCCCACCGCGTCAGCCTGCGGGCCCTGAACTGGCTGCACACCCACCGCGAGCACGGCGCGCTCCCGCCCGACACCACCGCCGAACTCGCCGAGCCCGACACCGTCTACAAGCCGCTCGGCGAGACCGCGCTCGCCGCCTCACTGGTCCTGCGGGAGGCGGTGGCCGGCAGTACGGAGCTGCGGCTCGCCCGCGAACTGCTGGACTTCACCTGGAAGCAGCTCGGCGGCGGGGACATGCTCCACGAGCGGCTGCTGCGCTATCCGCTGATGAGCGACCCGCTGGAGACGTACGCGCACTTCGCACGGAGCGGCTACCGCCACGAAGCCCTGGACCGGCTGCTCGACCACACCACCTCGCTGCGCTCGGCGCGCGCCATGGAGCTGCTGCCCAACCGGCGTCTCGCCGTCGCCAACGCGGCGCGCATCAGCGGATTCGACGGAGGCGGCCGCGCCGTCGACTGGGACCGGCTGACCCGGGCGACCTGGCTGGGCGCGCTCCCCGAACCCTGGCTCATCGACTGGATGACCGCGTACAACATGACGCACACCGTCTTCCACATCACCGACTGGGGACGGCTGCCCGAGGAACTGCCCGCCGATCTGGCCGGCTACCTCACCCGCTGGCTGCCGGCCTGGATCGACATCTGGGCCGAGATCGGCGAATGGGATCTGGTGGCCGAGCTGATGATCGTGGGCGGTTGTCTGCCCGAGCCGCACCGCGACCCCGCCGACTGGGCGCGGCTGGCCGCCGTCCAGCACGAGGACGGACTGCTGCCCAGGGACGGCCGACCGGTCGACGCCGACGCCGGCGAACGCTTCGCGACCCACCACCACACCACCGTGGTGGCGGCCGTCGCAGGCACACTCACGCTCGCGCGCGCCCTCGGCACCGGCCGGTGACCCCCGCCTGGGCGCGTGGCCCCGCCGCCGCCCTCGCCGCCTCGGCCCGCGGTGCCTGCGCGGTCGTGGTCGCGCTGCGCCGGGGCGGCGAACGGGCCGTCGTGCCGTACGGCGCCACCGCGTTCGGCGGCGGTGAACCGGTCACCGCCGACACCCGCTTCGAGATCGGCTCGCTCACCAAGTGCTTCACGGCGCTGCTCCTCGCCGAGCAGGCCGCCAGGGGCGAGGTCGCCCACGGCGATCCGCTGGGCCGGTTCCTGCCGCCCGAGGTGCTGCCCCGGCAGCGCGGCGGACCCATCACCCTGCTCCATCTCGCCACCCACACCGCGGGGCTGCCCCGGCTGCCGCCCGGGCTGCTCGCCGGGGCGGCGTCCCAGTGGTTCACCAATCCGTACGCCACGTTCACCACCGACGACCTGCTGCGCTCCCTCGCCAGGACCCGGCCGCACGCCCGCCCCGGCGACCGGGTGCGGTACTCCAACTTCGGTGTGGGGCTGCTCGGTCACCTGCTCACCCGGGCCGCGCCGGGCGGCCCGGAGTACGGGGACCTCCTCGCGGAGCGGGTCCTCGGCCCGCTCGGGCTGCGCCGTAC
Organism: Streptomyces sp. NPDC056987; assembly: GCF_042673865.1. NCBI lineage: Bacteria > Bacillati > Actinomycetota > Actinomycetes > Kitasatosporales > Streptomycetaceae > Streptomyces > Streptomyces sp. NPDC056987. The sequence goes on along the minus strand of NZ_JBHURV010000022.1, from coordinate 100,271 downwards.
CGGGTGCGCCCCGGGCCTTGCGCAGGCCACCGGCCACTGGCACGGCAGACCGCGCGCGTCCTGGCTGATCCCGGGCCTCCCGGGCGCGGGCGCGCTCCGCTCCAGCGCGGCCGATCTGCTGACCCTGCTCGACGCCCTGGCGGACGGGGCACCGGGCGGCCCTCTCGGCGCGGCGCTCGCCGACGCGGTACGGCCCCGGCTCGCCCTGCGCGGCGGCGCCCGGCGGCTGGCGCTCGTCTGGAACATCCGCGTCCGGCCGGACGGTGCCGTCTACCACCACTCCGGCGGCACCCGCGGCTTCACCGCCTTCGCCGGATTCGTACCGGAGCGGCGCACGGCCGTGGTCGCCCTGGCGAACAGCACCCCGGCCGCCGACCAGGCGTTCCTCCAGCGCGCGTACACCACCTTGGTCACCCTGCACCGGGAGGGGTGACGAGGGAGGGGTGACCGGTCCCTCGTGACCAGGGCGGCCGCCGTACACCCGTTCACCCCTCGGGCTCCGGCAGGTCAGGGCCGACGGTGAGCGTCACCGCCCCCGGGGCCGCCCCGGTGTCCGGGACCGGGTCGAGGCCGGGGAGCCGCGCCGCCAGGGTCCTCGCCTGGTCCGCGAGCCCCTCGGGATAGGTGAGGGAGGAACTCCCCGCCGGCGCCGGGGCATTGCCGGTGGCGGCGATACGGAAGCCCAGCTCCCGCAGCCGGCCCGCGGTCTCGCGCGCCCTGCCGGGGACATCGGTCCCGTTGAGGACGGTCACCGCCACGGTGCCCGCCGCCGGGGGCAGCGGCGGCGTCGCCGCGTCGAGCCGGGCCGGGGTCAGCTCCCTGTCGTGGGTGAGCGCGGTGAAGAGCGTCCGGGCTGCGGACGGGTGCCACAGGACGTTGGCCGTGTCGGCCGGCACATCGCGCTGCCGGGGGTAGTTGGGTACGGTCAGGAACGAGATCCGGTCCGTGGGCAGGCGCCTGAGGGCGGCGGCCAGTTCGCGCAGCGGACCGAGGCCGGCCAGTTCGGGGTCGGTGGTGAGCGCCCCGGTGGCGGAGTCGAGGAATCCGTAGAGTGCCGCCGGCCGGTGGAGCGTGGCCTTCGCCTTGGCGGCGAGCGCGCGCAGGAACTCCTGCTGCCGGCCGATCCGGCCGAGGTCCGTACCGTCGCCGAGGCTGTAGCGGGCCCGTACGTACCCCAGCGCCTGCTCGTTCCTGACCGTCTGGCAGCCCGCTTCGAGATCCAGGGCGGCCTTCGTGTCGTGGATCGGCGCCGTGGGGCAGACCTCGACGCCGCCGAGGGCGTCGACCATGCCGGTGAACCCCCGGAAGTCCACGATCACGAAGTGGTCGACACGGACCCGGGTGTTCTCCTCGACGGTTCTGATGGTGCACGCGGCGGCCTTGGCCGGGTCCCCGCGGAAGCCGCCGATCGCGAACGCCTGGTTGATCTTGAAGTGGTGAGGGGTGGAGGTGGCGCCGCCGCCCTGGTCGCAGGCGGGGATCGAGACCCAGGAGTCACGCGGGAAGGAGACCACCGTGGCCCACCGGCCGCTGCCGCCGACATGCAGCAGCATCAGCGTGTCGGACTGCATCGAGGTCAGTCCCCCGCCGTAGGCGTCACCGGTCCCGGACCGGCTGTCCGAGCCGATGACCAGGATGTTCTCGCCGCCCTGGGTGGCGCGCGGACGGTTGTCGCCGAGCGCTCCGGCCACTCCCGCGCCGTGGATGTTCCCGTTGAGCCGGGTGTAGAGCCAGCCGCCCCCGGTGGCCGTGGCCAGCACGACGAGCGCAGCCGCCAGCGCAAACCAGCGGCCGATGCGGCGGCGCGGGCGCGGGGCCGGCAGGTTCCACAGGCTCTTGTCGCTCGGATTCACGCCGTCAGACTCCTCACTGCGTCACTGCTGTGTCACTGCGTCGCCGCTGGGCGACCGCATCGCTGCTGTGCGACCGCGTCGGCGCGTCACCGCGCCGGCCCGGCCACCAGGTCAACAGCGGACCGGGCCCGCTGGGCACGGTCAGCGCCTCCGTACGTCAACCGGCCGCCAACTCCCGTATGCCGATAGGACGACATGCCGGTACGCCGGTATGTCCGTACACCGATCCGGAGCCACGCCCGTACGCCGGTACGTCGGACGGCCCCGTCCGGTGGCCCGGCGCCGGGGCGTGCCGTGTAGTGGGAGGTGTCGTGCAGCGGGGGCCGCGCGGCGGGGGAGGTACGGCCACCGAGCCCGGGAGGAACGATGTCCTCGATCCCGTCCGCCGCGCCCCCGTCCCCGCGCCGGCGGGGGACCCTGTGGAAGCTGCGCGCCGTGGCGAGGGTGCTGGCCGCGGCCGGGCTGGCGGTGGACGCGTATCTGCACGCGCATCTCGCGGACCGGTACGACAGCGTCTCCGCCGGTATCAGCCAGGGCGACCTGTTCCGTGCCGAGGCGGGGCTCGCGGCGCTCGCGGCGCTGCTCGTGCTGGTCTGGCGCCGGGTGCCCGGCGATCTCTTCGCCTGGCTGGTCGCGACGGGCGGCCTGGCGCTGCTGCTGATCTACCGCTATGTCGACGTCGGTGCGCTCGGCCCGGTCCCCAATATGTACGAGCCGGTCTGGTACGGCGAGAAGCGGCTGACGGTCGTCGCGGAGGCCGTCGCCGTACTCGCCACCATCTTTCTGCTGTGCACCTATCCGCGCCGCCGGGGCGGCGCCCACGCGCGGCGGAAACACCCCGCGTGAGCGCCGGCCCCGGTGCATGGTCCGACGCGTGGTCCGACAGGCCGGTGGCTCAGCTCGCGAAGTGGTGGGTGCCCGGCCCCGCGGCGTACACCGCGCAGCCCTCCGCCGTGCGCAGGAGCCGGGTCTCCCCGTGGCGGACGCGCGCCGCGTCCGTGGTGGGGATCCAGACCTCCGCGGTGGTGTTGGCGGGCAGCCCCACCGTGAGCCGGAAGCCGCCGGAGCCGGTGGTCCAGCGGGTGGTGACCGGTCCGTGGAGGGAGTCGAAGCGCCCGCTCGCCTCCGTCACCCCACCCCCCGGGCGCGGCCGGACGATGATCTTCCGGAAGCCGGGGGCGCCCGGCGCGATGCCCGCGATGTGGGCGTACATCCACTCCCCCACCGAGCCGTACGCGTAGTGGTTGAAGGAGTTCATGCCGGCGTCCTGGAAGGTGCCGTCGGGGCGGATGGAGTCCCAGCGCTCCCACATGGTCGTGGCGCCCCGGTCGATCTGGTACCCCCAGCTGGGGAACGTCCGCCGGAGCAGCAGCCGGTAGGCCACGTCGATGTGTCCGGTGTCGGTGAGGACGGGGAGCAGCCGCGGTGTGCCGAGGAACCCGGTCGACAGGTGCCCGCCCTTGGCCTCGACGAGCTGGACCAGCCGGTCCGCGGCGGGCCCGCGCTCGGCCTCGGCGAGCAGGTCCATGGAGAGGGCCAGGACGTACGCGGTCTGGGTGTCCCCCTTGATCCGGCCGTCGGCGGAGACGTACGCGGCGCGGAAGGCGTCGCGTACCGACCCGAACAGGGCGGTGTACGGCGCCGGGTCCTTGCCGAGGACCTCGGCGGTCCGCGCGACGAGATCGGCGCTGTGGGCGAAGTAGGCGGTGCCGATGACGTCCTTGGGCGTCTCGTCCTCGATGTTCAGCCAGTCCCCGAACCCCTCGGCGGGGCGGAGGAATCCGCTGCTGTGCCGCTTCAGGTAGTCGAGCCAGGCGAGCATCGGGGCCCAGGACTCCTCCAGGACGCGGGTGTCCCCGTACGCCTGGTGGAGCGCCCAGGGGACGGTGACTCCGGCGTCTCCCCAGCCCGCCACCCCCTTGCCGATGATGTCCTCGCCGACGATCGGCGCGACATCGGTGAACGCGCCGTCGCTCTGCTGGCCGTCGCGCAGGTCGCCCAGCCACTTGGTGAGGAAGCGCGCCGACTCCATGGTGTAGGCGGCGGTGGGGGCGAAGACGTTGATGTCGCCGGTCCAGCCGAGCCGTTCGTCGCGTGCGGGGGTGTCGGTGGGTACGGAGAGGAAGTTGCCGCGCTGTCCCCAGGTGATGTTGCTGTGCAGCTGGTTGAGCATCGGGATGTTCGTCCTGAAGTCCATGGTGAACGGCGCGGCGGTGTGGATGACCCGTCCCACGACCGCGTCGGCCGGCGGCCTGCCCGGAACCCCGGTCACCTCGACGTAGCGGAAGCCGTGGAAGGTGAAGCGCGGTTCGTACGTCTCCGTGCCGCCGCCCTTGAGAGTGTACGTGTCGGTGGCGCGGGCGGTGCGCAGATTGGCGGTGTAGAGCGTGCCGTCGGGGTTGAGGACCTCGGCGTGGCGCAGCCGTACGGTGGTTCCGGCGGCGCCGGAGACGGTCAGCCGGACGGTGCCGACCATGTTCTGGCCGAGGTCGAAGACGAAGACCCCCGGCTTCGGCTCGGTCACCTTCTCGGCTCGGAGTTCCGTCCGCACCCGGGAGGGGGCGTCGATCTGCGCGACCAGGGCGGCGGGGACCCGGGCGGTGGCGGCGGTGACGGGGAGCCACCCCGTCGCATCGAAGCCCGCGCGCGTCCAGCCGTCGGTCTCCCGCCGGGCGTCGTACTCCTCGCCCATCACCAGATCGGCCGAGGTGACCGGTCCCGCGCCGGCCCGCCAGTCGGTGTCCGAGACGATCCGCTCGGTCGTGCCGTCGGTGTAGGTGATCTCCAACTGAGCCAGGAGAGCCGGGCGTTCGCCGTAGTTGTGCGCGCCGAACCAGGCGATGTTCCCGGCGTACCAGCCGGCCGCGAGCGTGACCCCGAGCGCGTTGGCACCGGATCGGAGCAGGGCGGTGACGTCGTACGTCTGGTACTGGACGCGCTTGTTGTAGTCGGTCCAGCCGGGTGCGAGCCGGTCCTCGCCGACGCGTTCGCCGTTGAGGTGGGCCTCGTACAGGCCGAGGGCCGTGGCGTAGAGCCTGGCCCGCGCGACCGTCCGGTTCCCGAGGCGGAACTCGCGGCGCAGCTGGGCGGCGGGGGCGTACGCGACGGCGATCCGGCCCCAGGGTCCCGACCCCCAGGGCGCGAGGACCTGGGCGGCGGGCCAGGACCCGTCGTCGTAGCCGTCGGACGTCCAGTCGTCGGAGGGCCGCCGGTCGGTGGCGCGCCAGGTGGCGCCGGTCGGGAGCACGTGTACGCCGTCGGCGGTGGTGAGTTCCAGCAGGCCGAGCAGGCCGGCGGGGCTCTCGGTCGCGTTGACGGCCGACACGGCGATCACGTTGGCGCCGGGGCGCAGGGCGTCCGTCACCTCGACGAGGGCGGGGCGGCGCCAGTTCTCGGCGGGTCCGTCGGCTTCGGTGTGGGCGACCTGGACTCCGTTGACGAGGGCGGTGTATCCGTCGTCGGCGGTCATGACGAGGCGGGCCCGGGTGACACCGGCCGGGACGTCCACGCGGGTACGGAACCAGCGGGTGGCCGCGGGGGCGCCGCTCGCCGGATCTCCCTCGGGGAACCAGATCCAGGAGGCGCCGTCCAGGGAGGGGGCGCCGACGAGTTCGGCCGGCGCCCCGATCCAGCGCGCCGACCAGTCGGCGGGGTCGGTGAGCCCGGTCTCCCACCAGGACGGGGCGCTCCACTCCGAGGGCGTGCCGTCGGCGTCCCAGACGCGCACGGTCCAGTGGTAGCGGGTCCGGGAGGCGAGCGCCGGGCCCGCGTACGGCACCAGGACGGACTGCTCCGAGGCCACCTTGCCGCTGTCCCAGACGTCGGGCCGGGTCAGGCGGTGCGGGGCGGTGGCGACCCGGATCCGGTACGCGGTCTGCCGCGCCCCGGGGCGAGCCGAGACGAACGGCCAACTCATCCTGGGGCTCGGGGTGTCGAGGCCCAGTGGCTGCCGTGCGTACTCGACGGTCGGCGCGGTGACGCGGAGCGCCGCCGTCGCGTCCCCCGCCGTCCCGGCGGCGGTGGGGGTGGCGGCCCGGGCGGCGGGCAGGGGTCCGGTGGCCAGGGTCGTGCCCAGGGCGGTTGCGGTGGTACCGAGCAGTCGTCTTCTGCTGATCACCATGCGACTCCGATACGACTCGGCGATGAATCGTTTCACTGCCCCGTGAAAGTAGGGAGCCCCGTGTGACCTGTCAAGGGTCCTGTGACACGGGGGACGAGCCGTGGGCCGCAGCCGTCCCTGGCGTCCCGCGGGGGTTCCGGCCGGGGCCGGGGAGCACATGTGCGGAGGTTCGCGAGGGGGCCGACACGGCCAGGAGGAGCACTACAATGCGGGTCTGCACACGGTGTGTTCGACGACTGGGGGGAGTCGCGATGTCTTGGGACGAGCAGCGCGGAACCGGTGATTCCGACAGATCCGGCGGGTTCGGCGAACGCGGCGGAAGCGGTGGGGCCCCCGGGTCCGGTGGGTCCGGTGGGTTCGGAGAGCCCGAGGAGCGCGGCGGTTTCGGCGCGTACGGCGGAGCCCGTGGTGCCGGTGGTGCCGACGACCCGGGTGGATTCGGCGGTTCCGGCGGTTTCGGCGGTTTCGGCGGTTCCGGCGGATTCGGCGGGGCGGGCGGATTCGGCGGTCCGGGCGGATTCGGCAGGGCCGGTGGCTTCGCGGCGCCTCCGCCGCCGCCCGCACCGCCCACCGTGCCGCCCGGACCGGCCGACCCGCTGCGCGCCGTCGCGGTGGCGCTGCTCAACCTCAGCGGTCTCGGGCTCGGTTACGCGCTGGCGCGCCGCCGGCTCGCGATGGTCCTCTGCTGGGTGGCGACCGGGATCCTGCTGCTGATCGCCCTGCCCGCCGACCCCGACGGCGTTCCCGGCGGCGCGCTCATCGTCTACCTCCTCTTCCTCGTGCTGGCGGCCGCCCACGGCGCCGTCGTCGGGCTGCGCACCCCGCTGGCCTGGCCGCCACGGGCGCCCGTCGCCGTCGCGCTCGGCCTCGCCCTGCTCGCCGCCCCGGTTGGCGGCGTCGTACTGTACGACGGCGCGCGCGAGGAGGCCACGCAGAAGCTGCTGCTGGACCGGCTCGACGACGCCGACCGGCTCGTCGAGAGCGCGCGGAGCCAGCCGTTCACCACGGCCAGGCCCTCCTTCGAGGAGGCGCTCACCGCCTACCGCGATCTCCAGGAGGACCACCCGGACTCGCGGGCCGCGGCGCGTGTCCCGAACCGGCTGACCGCGTACTACGAGGCGGTCGGCGGCCCGTACGACGAGCGGAACTACTGCGGCGCGATAGACCCGTTGAAGTATCTGCGCACGGTCCCGGGCACGGTGGGCAAGAAGCGCCTCGGCTCCCTGGTCACCTGGCCCGACGACCGGCTCGCCACCTCGCTGTACGAGTGCGGGGTCGGCGTCCTCGGCAACCCCAGCTCCGTGTCGGAGGACGGCGGCTACCTCGGCGAACTGCTCACGGACTTCCCCGAGTCCGGCCAGGCGGCGAAGGTCGAGCCCGCGGTGCGCGCCTCGATCGGGACGACCACCAAGGGCCTCAAGGGCGCCAACCCCTGCGATGTCACCGAGGAGTTGCGCACGCTCCGGGCCCAGACGGCGTCGCTCCCCGGTGAGCGGGCGGGCGTGGCCGACGCGCTGACCGAGGACACCGGCAAGGCGGACGCCCACATCCGCTCCGGTACGTACGCGTGCGGTGTCGACCAGTACAAGGACGGCGACTTCGAGACGGCGCTGACCACCATGAACGACTTCGTCAAGAAGTACGCGAAGGACGGCAACCGGGCGCGGGCCGAGAAGATCGCCATCGCGGCGGAGATCGCCAAGGACGAGCCGGCGGCGGGCAAGCGGCTGCCCACGACCGCCTCCGGCGGCTCCATCTCGGTCACCATCAAGAACGACAGCCCCGACGCCGTCGAGGTCCTGTACACGGGCCCGGTCACCGGCCGCGTCACCCTCAAGGGGTGCGGCAGCTGTACGCGGTACCCCGGCGCGCTGTCCGCCTCGGTGAGCGCCTGCAAGAGCACCAAGAACTACCCGCAGAAGACGATCAGCCTCCCGGCGGGCACCACGTACTTCCTGCACAAGTCCAAGAGCAGCACGGCCGCGTCCTCCGGCGCCGACAAGGCGAAGCTCCAGCCGGGCTACCTCTACACGGAGTGCGCGTACGTGGTGGAAGGCTCCGTCACCGGGTTCTGAACGCCGAGGGACCGTACGGGGGCGGGGCGCGGCGCCCGGCCCCCGCACGGCCCGGGGGACGCCCTATGGTGCGGTCGGTCGCCTCCCCCTATGGTGCTGTGATATGGGACTCCAACTGCGCCGGTTCCGCGTCAGGTTGGCCGTCGTCGGGCTGATCCTGCCCCTGCTCCTCACCGGCTGCGGAGGAGGCGGCGCGGAAGGCTCCGGGGGGTCCGCCGGCGCGTCGGGCGGTCCGGGCGGTCCGGAGAAACGGACGCTCACCGTCGCGGGGCTCCCGCTCACCGATGTCGCCGCGCTGCACATCGCCATCGACCGGGGGCTCTTCGCGGAGCAGGGGCTGACGGTGCGCGTCCAGCCGGTCCAGCAGAGCGTCCAGGCGCTGCCCGCGCTCGCGAACGGGCAGGTGGACATCATCGGCGGCGCCAACTTCGTGACGTTCCTCCAGGCCCGGGAGAGGGGCACGCTCACCACCCGGGTGCTCGCCGAGGGGGCCAGGAACGCCCCGCGGATGATGGGCGTGCTGGTGCTGCCGGGCTCGAAGATCACGACACCGGAGGATCTGCGGGGCAAGCGGGTCGCGGTGAACATCCTCAACAACATCCAGTCGCTCACCCTCAACAGCGAGCTGGGCGAGCGCGACGCGGGGCTCCCGGCCTACCGCCAGGTGCCGTTCCCGCAGATGGGCGCGTTGCTGGAGCGGGGCCAGGTGGACGCCGTACACGCGGTCGAGCCCTTCGCGTCGGCCATCAAACGCGATCTGAACGCCCGTACGGTCATCGACGGCGCCGCGTCGCCCGCCGACGGGCTGCCGCTCAGCGGCTATGTCACCACGCAGCGGTTCGTCGACACGTACCCGAGGACCGCCGCCGCCTTCCAGCGCGCGATCGCGGAGGCCCAGGCGATCGCGGACCAGGACCGCGACGCCGTGGAGCAGGTGCTCCCCGGCTACACGAAGATCACGCCGGCCGAGGCCGCCGCCATCGGGCTGCCGGGCTATCCGCCCACGTCGAGCGCCGCGGAACTGAACAAGCTCATCGCGATGATGCGGGACCAGGGGCTGCTGACCCGGCCCATGGACGCGGCGGACCTGCTCTACGAGCCGGGCAGGTGAGACGGGGCGGCGCACGGGAGAGGCTGCTCGGGGCCGTCGGGGTGCTCGCCGCCCTCGCCCTCTGCGAGGCGCTCGGCCGCTCGGGGCTGGTACGGAGCTCCTACCTGCCGCCCGCCTCGGAGGTGCTGGTGCGGGCCGTCCGGCTCGGCGGGGACGCCGCGTTCCTGCGGGGCGTACGGGCCACCGTGGAGGCATGGGCCGCCGGGCTGGCGCTGGCCTGCGCCGTCGCGGTCCCGCTCGGGCTGCTGCTGGGCAGCGTCCCGGCGGTGAACGAGTCCGTACGGGTGCTGATCGAACTGGTGCGCCCGGTGCCGTCCGTGGCGCTGATCCCGCTGGTGTCCCTGCTGCTGGGCGCGGGCGCCGGGACCACCGTCGCGCTGGTCGCCTTCGCCGCGGTCTGGCCGGTGCTGTTCAACACGGTCTACGGGCTCGGCGAGACCGATCCGCTCGCCGAGGAGACCCTGCGGGCCTTCGGCTTCGGGCGGCTCGCGGTCCTCCTGCGGGCGGGGCTGCCGTCGGCCGCGCCGTTCATCGCGGCCGGGGTACGGATCTCCGCGGCGACGGCGCTGATCCTCGCGGTGGCGACGGAGATCCTGGCCGGGTTCGGCGAGGGGCTCGGGATCTTCATCGCCCAGGCGGGCACGGCCACGGACGGCACCACGGACGTCCTGGCCGCGGTGGTGTGGGCGGGCGTGCTGGGACTCGTGATCAACGGGGTGCTCCTGGCGGCCGAGCGGCGGCTGTTCCCCTGGACGCCGGAGCACCGGGACGCCGGCCGATGAGCTCCCGGGCCCTGCCGTACCGTACGGTGCTGCCGCGCGTCGGCGTCCCCCTCGGGGCGGTGGCGGCCTGGCAGTTGGCGGCGTGGGCGTACGGCAGTGTCTTCTTCCCCACCCCGGCGAGCATCCTGGCGCACGGCCACGCCCTGTGGTTCGCGGGACCGCCGGGGCGGCTCTTCCTCACCGACGACGCCGTCGCCAACCTGCTGCCGAGCCTCGGCCGGGTGGTCGCCGGGTTCGCTCTCGCCGCGCTCTGCGGCATCGTGCTCGGGCTGGCGCTGGGCCGCTCGCGGGACGCGTACGCGCTGTGCGACCCGGTGCTCCAGTTCGCGCGCGCCGTCCCGCCGCCCGCGCTGGTGCCGGTCTTCGTCGTGCTCTTCGACCCGGGCACCCGGATGCAGCTCGCCTCGATCGTCTTCAGCGCGGTCTGGCCCGTACTGATCAACACCGCCGACGGGGTCCGGAGTGTGGATCCGCTGCGGCTGGAGGTCGCGGCGGCCCTGCGGATGTCCCCGGCCGAGCGGGTGCTGCTGCTCCATCTGCCCGCCGCGCTGCCGCGGGTCTTCGCCGGGCTGCGGCTGAGCCTGTCGCTCTCGCTGATCCTCATGGTCTTCTCCGAACTGCTGCCCGGCACCGCGAACGGCATCGGCTTCCAGCTCGTCGACGCCCAGACACGCTCCGATCTGCTGACCGTATGGGCGGTGATCGTGCTGCTGGGCGTGGTAGGGCAGGTACTCAACAGCGCGCTGGTGGCCCTCGAACGACTGCTCCTCGGCGGACGGCGCGAGGGGCGCGCCCCTTCCCCCACGAGACCCGAGAGAGGCGGTTCCCGATGAGTACGACCGTCCGTCAGGCGGTGGTGGAGCTGTGCCGCGCCACCGGTATGACGACCGTCTTCGGCAACCCCGGCTCGACCGAACTGCGGATGTTCCGCGACTGGCCGGACGATTTCCGCTACGTCCTCGGGCTCCAGGAGTCCACCGCCGTCGCCATGGCGGCCGGCCACGCGCTGGGCACCGGACGGGCCGCGCTGGTGAGTCTGCACTCCGCCGGGGGCGTCGGTCACGCGCTGGGCGCGGTGTTCAACGCCTGCCGGGACCGGGTGCCGCTGGTGGTCGTCGCGGGCCAGCAGTCCCGGGCGCTGCTGCCCCTCCACCCCTTCCTCGGCGCCGACGAGCCGACCCAGTTCCCGCGCCCCTACGTGAAGTTCAGCCGCCAGCCCGAGCGGGCCGCCGATGTGCCCGGCGCGCTCGCCGAGGCGCACCGCGTCGCCATGACCCACCCCCGGGGCCCGGTCTTCCTCTCCGTACCGGAGGACGACTGGGACCGGCCCGCCGAGCCGGTCGCCCCGCGCACCGTGCACGGCGGATACGGCGCCGATCCGGAGGCCCTGGCCCGGCTGGCCGCCGCGCTCGACGGGGCGCGGCGGCCCGCGCTGGTGGTCGGTCCCGCCGTCGACGACGAGCGGGCGGTGTCCGAGGTCGCCGAACTGGCCGGGCGGACCCGGGCGGCCGTCTGGATCAGCCCGCTCTCCGGCCGCTCCGGGTTCGACGAGCGCCATCCGTACTTCCAGGGCTTTCTGCCGCCCGTGGCCGACCAGTTGGCGGAGCGGCTCGCCCCGTACGATCTGGTGGTCGCGCTGGGCGCCCCGCTTTTCACGTATCACGTGCATGTGGCGGGGCCGCCGCTCGCGGCCGGCACCGAGCTGTACCACCTGGACTGCGATCCCGGTCAGGCCGCCTGGCTGCCGGTCGGCACGAGCATCGTCACCACGCTCCGCCCGGCCGTACGGGCGCTGGCCGCGCTGGTGCGGCAGGCCGACCGGCCGGTGCCCCCGGTGCGCGCGGTGGCGCCGCCCGCGCGGCAGGGACCGGAGATCTCCCCCGAACTGCTGCTCGACCTGCTCGGCGAGCGGCTGCCCCGCTCCACCGTGCTGGTGGAGGAGGCGCCCAGCCACCGGGACGCCCTGCACGCCCGGCTGCCGGTGAGCACCGAGGGCGGCTTCCTCACCACCGGCAGCGGCGCGCTCGGGTGGGGGCTGCCGCTGGCGGTGGGGCGGGCGCTCGCGGGCGGGGAGCGTGTGGTGTGCGTGCTCGGTGACGGCTCGGCGCTCTACTCGGTACAGGCGCTGTGGACGGCCGCCCGGCAGCACGCCCCGGTGACGTATCTCCTGCTGGACAACGGCGGTTACGGTGCGGTGCGGGCGCTGGGGCACCGGATCGGGGTGGCACCGGTCCCGGGCACGGACATCACCGGGATCGACTTCGCCGCGCTGGCCGCCGCGTTCGGCTGCCCCGGCCATGCGGTCGAAGAACCCGGAGAACTGCCCGCGGCGCTGGACCGGGTGCTCGGGCTGGGCCCGGACGACGGTCCCGCGCTGCTGCGGATCCGGGTCCCGGCCGACGACTCCCCGCTCTACGAACCCTGGGCCCGGTGACGGGGCGTGCTGCGGATCGAAGGACTCGGCCACCGGTACGGCCGCGGGGCGGGCCGGAGGGCAGGGGCAGGCGCCGCGGACGGTGGGGCGGGCCGCCGGGCGGGCACCGCGTCCGGCGGGACCGAAGCACTGCGGGACATCGAACTCACCGTCCCCGACGGCCAGTTGCTCACCATCGTCGGGCCCTCCGGGTGCGGCAAGTCCACCCTGCTGCGGTGTGTCGCCGGGCTCGTCCGACCCACCTCGGGCCGGATCACCCTGGACGGCGCGCCCGTCGACGGGGTGCCCGACCGGCTCGGGATCGTCTTCCAGGACTACGGCCGCTCGCTCTTCCCGTGGCTGTCCGTGCGGGACAACGTGGCGCTGCCGCTGCGCCGGCACGGTCTCGGCCGCGCCGCGCGCCACGCCGCGGCGGCCCGGATGCTGGAGCAGGTCGGGCTGGCCGGGACGGCGCGGCGCCACCCCTGGCAGCTCTCCGGCGGCATGCAGCAGCGGGTCGCCCTGGCGCGGGCGCTCGTCGCCCGGCCGTCGCTGCTTCTCATGGACGAGCCGTTCGGGGCCCTGGACGCGCAGACCCGGGAGGAGCTGGAGGACCTGCTGCTGCGGCTGCACCGCGCGGAGGGCATGACGGTCCTGCTGGTCACCCACGACATCGACGAGAGCGTGTACGTGGGCGACCGCGTGGTCGTCCTGGCGCCGGGTCCCGGCCGGATCCGCGCCGATCTGCCGGTCGGGCTCCCGGCGGAGCGCGACCAGATCGCCACCCGCGGGCTGCCGGAATTCACCGGGCTGCGCTCCGCGGTGGGACGGGCGGTCAGGGGCGGGGACCCGTTCCGGTGAGGGTCAGGGTGTAGGCACCGGGGACCCGGCCGGTGATCCGGACGCGGGTGCCCGGCAGGGAGTCCCGCGCGCCCAGGTAGGTGAAGCGTTCGCCGTCGTCGAAGAGCGCGGGCTGCGCGGGGCCCGTACCGTTGCCGGGTCCGAAGCGGATGGTGTCCTCGCCCACGGTGTAGCTGCCGGTGCCCTCGGCCAGCTCGAACGCGTCGCTCCCGGACAGGGGGCGGGCCCCGGTCAGAACTCCCCCGCCCCGGAAGGTGAGTTCGAGGACGAAGGAGGTCGGGACGCCGGTGAGCCCGAGCCGTACGTCCACACCGGATCCGGTCGGGACGACCTCGGCGTCGACGCGCAGCCGGTGCTCGTCGGCGGGGCGGTGGGCGAAGTCCATGGCGGCGAAGAAGCGCCCCTCGCCGCCCAGTTCGTACCCGCCGCCAAGGCGCCGCCGGTCCTCGGGCAGCGGCTGGTAGAAGCGGGCGGTGGTGGTCCTGGTCAGCGAGCAGCGCCCGTCGTCCGCCACCCGCAGGCCGTCGCCGCGGAACGGGCCGAGGCCGAAGAAGTTCACCGAGAGCCGTACCGCGTCGAGGACGGCGGCGCCCTGCCGGAACCTCAGGAAGGTGGGGTTGGTGGCGAGGCCCGAGGCGATGTCGGGGAAGCGGGCGTTGTCACCGCCGCCGTACACCGTGACGGTACGCCGTCCGGTACGCCACCGGGCCAGGCCGGAGTCGGCGAGGACGAGCCGCGCCGGGCCGGCCCCGGCCGCCGGGTCCACGGGCGGGGGAAGCGGCCTTGCCAGAGTGGGGTCGAGCAAGGTCTCGGCGAGGACGTCGGCGGCGAGTTCCGCGCCGACGGGGCGCGCGAGGATGCCGGTGACGACCGCCGCGTAGTCGGCGCGTCCCTCCCGTACGGCGAACCTCCGGTACGGCAGCAGGAATCCGGCGCCGTCGAAGGCGGTGCGCTGGTCCTGGCGGCGGGAGTGCACGGACTCCACCGCGCCGTCCTCGTCGAAGAGTTCCGCGAAGGCGTCGAGGTTGCGCCGTACGGGATCGAGCAGTTCGGGGCGGTCGAGGGCGTCCGCGACGGCGAGGAGGGACGGGTTGGTCACGTGCGCGGCGTACAGGGGGCTGCGCTCGCAGTACATCCCGTCGGGCTGTAGGTCGACGCCCTCCGCGAGCCACTGGTCGACGCGGGCGGGCAGCCGCGGGTCCGGGTCGAGGCGGTGCAGCCTGGCGAGGGCGGCGCACAGCTCCCAGCGGTGGTTCGGGGTGTGGACACCGCCGGTCAGCAGCGCGGGGGTCACGGCGCGGCGGATCGCGGCCAGCCCGGAGCGCAGCCCGGCCTGCTCCGTACCCGCCTCTCCCTCGGGAGAGTTGCCGTACGCGTCGAGCAACTGGGTCGTCACGCACACGTCGTTGACGGTGAAGGAGGAGTCGGGCGGTGAGGCGAGATTGTCGCCGCCGAAGAGTCCGTCCGCGCCCTGGAGTGTGGCGAGCTGGTCGAGCAACCGCCGGGCGGGGGGCAGGAGTCCCGGGTCGGTGCGCCAGCGGGAGCGCGGGTGGAGGAAGGCGGTGAGGAGTGTCTTGACGGCGCTCGCGAGGGCGCGGTGCTCGGCGGTGGCGTACGCGCCGTCCGCGAGGGCGGCGCGCAGCTCGGGCACGTACCGGTCGAGCGGGGCCACCAAGGTGTCCACGAACGGCAGGTCGGTCCCCGGCGGCAGGGCCCGGTCCCGCCAGGGAGCGGGCTGCGGGGCGGAGTGAGGGGCGGAGTGAAGGTGAGGGTGAGGGACGGAGTGAGGGGGCATCGGCTGGGTCACGGGGTTCGGCTCGCTCTCAGTCTTTCAGGCCCGCGTTGATGTCGGCGTTCATGACGTAGCGCTGGAACACCAGGAACATCACCAGCAGCGGCAGCAGGGAGATGACGGACGCGGCGATCAGCACCGGCCAGTCGATGTTCTGCGCGCCGATGAGGTTGCGCAGCGCGACCTGGAGGGTGAACCGCTGCTGGTCGCCGAGGACGATCAGCGGCCAGATGTAGTCGTTCCAGCGCCACTGGAAGGAGAAGATCGCCAGCGTGACCACGATCGGCCGGGCGATCGGCAGCATGATCCGCGTGAAGATGCCGATCTCGCTCGCGCCGTCGATGCGCGCCGCCTCCAGGATCTCGTCGGGGACGGTCATGAAGAACTGGCGGAACATGAAGATGCCGGTCGCGGTGATGATCGACGGGACGATGATCCCGGCGAGGGAGTCGTACAGCCCGAGTTCCCGCACGACGGCGAAGGACGGGGTCAGGATGACCTCGGTGGGCAGCATCGTCGTCGCGAGGACGCAGACGAAGAAGACCCTGATCCAGCGGGCGGAGTACTTGGCGAGGGCGTATCCGGTGCCGGCGCTGGCGAGGACCGTGAGGACGGTCGTGACGGAGGCGACGAGCAGGGTGTTGCCGAAGTAGCGCGCGAAGTGGATCCGCTGCCAGGCGTCCACGAACCCCTGGACGGTCCAGTCGCGGGGCAGGACGGAGAGCGGATAGCTGAAGAGTTCGCTGCCCGGTTTGAAGGCGCTGAGGACGAACCACAGGACCGGGAAGGCGAAGCAGGCGGCCAGCGCCCACAGCGCGAGGGTGACGGCGGCCGTACGGGATCCCTTCATGAGGCTCCTCGTGTCGTTCATGAGGCTCCCCGCCCTCGGCCGAGTCGCATCTGCACCAGTGCGACCACCAGCAGGATCGCCATCAGCACCATGGAGACCGCGCTCGCGTAGCCGACCTCGGCCCGCTTGAAGCCGGTCTCGTAGATGTACTGCACGATCAGGCGGTTGTCGGTGCCGGGACCGCCGCCGTTGAGCGCCTGGACCATCGCGAATTCCTTGGTGGCGTTGATCGTCGCCAGCAGGATCACCATGAAGGAGGTGGGGGCGATGGCCGGCAGGGTGATGTGGCGGAACCGCTCCCATCCGTTCGCGCCGTCCAGTTCGGCCGCCTCGTAGTACGACGTCGGCACGTTCCGCAGGGCCGCGATGAACAGCAGCATGTTGAACGCCGTGCCGCCCCAGGCCGTCGCGAGGACCACCACGGCGAGGGCGAGGTCCCCGTCCGAGGACCACTTGACCTCCGAGACACCGAGGGTGCCGAGGACGAAGTTGACGAAGCCGAAGTTCTCGCCGAAGAGCCAGCGCCAGATGACTCCCGTGACGATCGGGGAGATCAGCCACGGGAAGAAGAAGACGACCTTGGCGACGGTCGTGCCGCGGGCGAACCGGCTGACGAGGAGCACCGCGACGAGCAGGGAGAGGACATAGGTGAGCGGGACGGACAGCACGACGTACACCGCCGTGCGCCCCAGGGCCGCGTAGAAGTCCGTGTCCCCGAAGAGGGTGCGGTAGTTGTCGAGGCCGACGAAGTCCGGCTGCCCGAAGCCCCGGTAGTCGGTGAACGAGTAGAGCAGTCCGAGCGCGCCCGGCCAGACGAAGAACAGCAGGAACATCACGATGTTGACCGCGGCGAGCACGACCGGTGCCGACCGGTAGCGGCCGGGCCGTCGCCGGCGGGGCGCCGCGGAGCGCGGCGGCGGGATGCTGCGGCGGCCTGCCACGACGGCCGCCGTCGACGTCGACTTCATGATCAGCGACCGGCCTCGGTGAACTTCTTCTCGATGGCGGCGACCGTGGCCTTCACGTCCTGGTCGCCGTTGAGGTACTTGACGGTCTCGTCCTTGATCGGATCGTCGGTGGACCCCTTGCCCCGGTAGGCGTCGGTCAGTTCGGTCCGCATCTGGAGCGAGCTGATCGGGCCGGACGAGGCGATCTCGTCGTTGTAGACGTCGAAGGCCTCCTTGTTCGCGGCGTACTTCACGTCGATGCCGTCCTCGACGGGGAGGAAGCCGGAGATCTCGCAGAGCTTCCGGTAGTTCTCCGGCGTGTACAGCCAGTCGATGAACTCCGCCGTCTTCTCCGCGGCCGGACCGTCGTACCCGACGACGTAGTTGGTGCCGAGGTTCGTGGCGCGCACGGGCTGCTTCGGCATCAGGACGGACTTCCACTCGAAGTCCTTGATGTTCTGGGAGAAGTCGGTGATCTGCCAGACACCCGAGTAGTAGGCGGCGACGCGGCCGCTCTTGAACAGGGCGTTGGCGTCGTCCCCGGAGAGCCAGACGGAGCGGGGCATCATCTTGTCGTCGTTCAGCGCCTTGAAGCGCTCCAGGCCGGTGGTGGTCTCCGGGTTCGCGGCGTACGCGCCGCCCGCGTCCGGTCCGAAGCCGTTGCTGCCGTACTGGTAGAGGAAGGAGCGCAGCCGGTGGCTCGAACCGTCCATCACCATGCCGTACTTGGCGTCCGTCGCCTGCTGCACCTTCTTCAGCGAGGCGGTGAACTCGTCCCAGGTCCACTGGTCCCCGGCCGACTTCGGGTACGGTACGCCCGCCTTGTCGAAGAGGCTCTTGTTGATGAACAGGCCGGCCGCGGTCAGGTCGGTCGGCAGGGCGTTGACCTGCCCCTTGGACGACTTCGCGAGGAGGTTCGCCTTGACCTTGTTCTTCTCGGCCGTGCCCGTCAGGTCGAGCAGGGAGCCGGCCCAGAGCGGGTCCACCGAGGGCACCCGGGCGAGCGCGGGGAGATCGCCCGCCTGGGCCGCGTTGCGCAGCTTGGTGCGCAGGTCGTCGTAGGGGATGTCGACGACATCGATCTCGACGCCGGTCTCCTTGGTGTACTCCTTCGCCATCGCGGCGAAGCCACCGCCCTGGTTCCCGTCGCCGGAGAGCCAGAACTTCAGAGTGTCGGAGTCTCCCCCCGCGCCGCTTTCACCGCCGAACGCGCAGCCCGTGAGGGCGAGCGAGAAGACGGTCGCTATCGGGATGAGCTTCTTTCGCATGCCGTCCAACTTTCTTGGTGTGTCCGGGGGTGTGTCCGGGGCCGCGGGTGGCGCGGCTCCGGACGGCGGGCGGTCCGGCCGCCTCAGGGACCTGGGCTCAGGGCCTCGCGTGCCGCGATCAGCGCGCCGGTGAGGGCGGCGTCGTCGTACGTACGGGAGCGCAGCAGCGTGGGCGGGAAGGGGACGAGCCGTTCCAGCGCGGCGGCGAGCGCCGTGAACACCTCGTCGTGGCGGGCCATCCCGCCGCCGACGACGATCCGCGCCGGGTCGAAGGCGATGGCGAGGTTGGCGACGGCGGCGGCGAACCGCCCGAGACGGTCACCGATCTCCGCGCCGAAGCCGGCCTCGGTGGCCGCGAGTTCGAACGCCGTGCCGGCGGTGGCGTCCTCCCCCGTCCTGGCGCGCGCGAGCGCGGTCAGCGCCGCGCCGGAGAAGACTTCCTCCAGGGGCGCCCGGTCCTCCCGTACGCCCGGGTCCGCCGGGTCGAGGACCTGGTAGCCGATCTCCCCGGCGGCGCCGTTCTCGCCGGTCAGTACGGTCCCGCCGACCACCAGCGCGCAGGAGAGGCCGGTCCCGACGTTGAGATAGATGCCGTGTCCGACACCGGCCAGCCGGCCCTCCCTGGCCTCGGCCAGCGCCGCGGCCTTGACGTCGTTCATGACGGTGATCGTGGCCCGTGGGAAGAGCGCGGTGGCCGCCCGGCGCACCCGCAGCTCCTCCCAGCCCGGGGTGTGGGGCGCGAAGAGCACCCCGGTCTCGGTGACGATCCCCGGGCAGACCAGCCCGGCGCCGCGCACGTCCGCGCGCTCGGCCCCGGGGCCGAGCAGGGCGTCCACGGTGTCCGCGATCCGCGCGAAGAGGGGGTGCGGGCCCTCCTCGGGGCGGGTGGGTATGCGCTCGGTGCGGCGCGCGGAGCCGTCCGCCCCGCCGGTGACGAGGAGCGCGGTCTTGGTTCCGCCGATGTCGACCGCCACCATGGGCCCCGGGCTGGCAAGCGCTTTCATGAGCGATGATTGTAAGGGAGCCTCCTAAATAAACAAGAGGTACGCCCGAACCTCCGTACGTTCGATCCGCACCTCCGTACGTTCGGACGGAGAGCCAGACCAGAGAAGAGGGCCCGTTGCCGAAGTCGTCCCCGATCGCGACCAGTACGACGTACATGCGCCACCTCAACGAACGATCCGTCTTCCACCACGTCTACGCCGCCGGATCCATCTCCATCCCCCAGCTCGTCACCGCGTCGGGGCTGTCGAAGCCCACGGTGAGCGCGGCGGTCGCCGCCCTGATCGACAACGGGCTGCTGCGCAGGCTGGGAGTGCGGACGGGGCAGGCCGGCCGGGCCCCCCAGCTCTTCGGCCCCGAGCCCACCGCGGGGTGGGTCGCCGTGCTGGACATCGGGCGGCGCTGGGTGCGGCTGGCGCTGACCGACCTCACCGGTGACATCGTGCGGCACGTCCGGGTGCCCTCCGCCCGCGACGCCGAAGGACTGGTCGGCGTCATCGAGGAACTGGTGTCCGCCACCCTCGCCGAGCGGTCGCTGACGATGGCGGACCTCCTCCAGATCGTCGTGGGCAGCCCCGGCGTGTACGACCCCGGGGAGGAGTCCTTCCGGCTGGCCTCGAACCTGCCCGGATGGGAGTACGCCCTGCACGTCAGGAGGCTCCGGGACTTCTTCGCCGAGGCCGGCGCCGTCCGCTTCGAGAACGACGTGGACCTGGGCGCCCTGGGCGAGCGGACCAGAGGCCAGGGCCAGGACATCGACAACTTCGTCTATCTGCACGTCGGTTCGGGGGTGGGCGCCGGGATCGTGCTGAACGGCAGGCCGCTGCGCGGCACGCGCGGCATGGCCGGCGAGATCGCCTTCATGCCGGTCCTGCCGGTGCCCCGGCGCGGGCTGCCCGACGAGGTGCGCGAGCGCGGCATGCTGGAGACCGCGGCGGCGGCGGACGCGATCGTCGGCGCGGCGCGGGAGCGCGGGATGACGGACGCGACGACGGCCGAGGAGGTCCTGGCCGCCGCGGCGGCGGGCGACCCGCGGGCCCGCGAGGTGCTGACGGCGGAGGCCAGGCTGCTGGCCCTGGCCCTGGCCGCGGTCGTCACCGTCGTGGACCCGGCCCTGGTCATCCTGGGCGGCGGTGTGGGCCGCCGGCTCGGCGACTACATCCCGGCCGTCCAGGCGGAGTTGTCACTGATCCTGCCGTTCGAGCCGCCGCGCCTGGAGGTGTCGCTCCTCGGGGACCGGGGGATCCTGTACGGCGGGGTCGCCGCCGGGGTCGAGCTGGCGCGGGAGATCGCCCTGGCCCGGCGCTTCGCCAACGGCTGAGGGGCGGCCGGGGGCCGGTGGCGCGCACGGACACGGAGCCACCCGGGCCGCACGCGGCCGAAGGACGGTCCGCCGCCCCGGTCCGCCGCGCCGGCCGAGGGGCGGTCCGCCGCGCCCCCGGGCCACCGCCTCCCGGCGCCCGCCCCGGGGCCTCCCGCCCGGCCGGCACCACCATTGCCTCCTAACATACAAGGCTTGTATGGTAGTACTGCCGGAGATCGAGGACGCCGCGACGGACCGGCGTCCGCCCCGCCGGCGAAGACTCACCGAGGAGCCCCCCGCGTTGAACGCCAGCCCGAGCCAGAGCCGCGGCCCGCGCCCGATCCCGGACGTGCCGCCGCTCTCCCGCGCCCGCCTTCCCGTACCCGGACTCGCCCGCCCCCGTACCGCACCGGAGCGGGGCATCGTCCATCTCGGGCTCGGCAACTTCCACCGGGCCCACCAGGCGGTCTACACCGCCGAGGCGCTCCGGCACGCCGAGGGCCCCTGGGGCATCACCGGGGTCGTCACCGGGCCGACGCAGCGTTCGCGGACCGTCGTGGAGGGCATGACCGCGCAGGACGAGCTGTACACCGTCCTCACCCTCGGCGGCGACGGCTCGGTACGCGCGGACGCCCCCGGGGTGCATCACCCGGGGCTGCTCGGCGGGGACCAGGCCGAGGCGGTGGTGGACGCCATCGGCGCGGCCGGCACCCGGATCGTCACCCTGACCGTCACGGAGAAGGGGTACACGTTCACCCCGTCCGGCGGCCTGGACCTCGACGACCCGCGCGTCGCCGCCGACCTCACGGGAGCCGGTGCCCCGCGGTCCCCGCTCGGCCTGCTGCTGCGCGGTCTGCAGCGCCGGGTACGCGACCACGCCGCCCCGCTGACGGTGCTGACCTGCGACAACCTGACGGACAACGGCAGCAGGCTGCGGCAGCTGCTGGCGGAGTTCGCGGCGGCCCTGCCGGCCGGTGAGCGCGAGGAGCTGACCGCCTACCTCGCCTCCTCGGTGTCCACGCCCTCCAGCATGGTCGACCGCATCGCGCCCGCCACCACCGACGAGCACCGTGCCCTGGTCGCCCGGCACTTCGGGGTGCGCGACGCGGTGCCGGTGCCGGCCGAGCCGTACCGGCTGTGGGTCCTCCAGGACGACTTCCGCGCCGGACGCCCCGCCTGGGAGAAGGCCGGCGCGGTCTTCACACCGGAGGTGGCGGGCTACGAGACGATGAAGCTGCGGCTCCTCAACGGCGCCCACTCCCTGCTCGCCTACCTCGGGCTGCTGCTCGGTCACCCGTCCATCGACCGCGCGGTGGCCGACCCGGGGCTCGGCGCCGCGGTCCGGCACGCCATGACCCGGGAGATCCTGCCGAGCCTCGACGTACCGGACGGGGTGGACGGCGCCACGTACATCGAGGAGCTGCTCGAACGCTTCGCCAACCCCGCGCTCGGTCACCGCACCGCGCAGGTCGCCACCGACGGCTCGCTGAAGATCCCGGTGCGGTGGGCGGGCCCGCTCGCCCACCATCTCACCACCGGCGCGGTGCCCGATGTGCTGGCCCTCGGGGTGGCCGCGTACGTCCAGGTCGTCACGCGCGGCCGGGACGCCTACGACGAGCGGGCCCTCGGGACCGTACGGGACGACGCCACCGCCCGGCTGCGCGAGCTCGCGGCGCGCGCGGCCGAACCGGGCGCGGCGGCGCGGCTGGTGGTGGAGGCGGGCGGCATCCTGCCCGAACCCGTCGCGGGGCGGCGGGAGTTCGCCGACCGCGTCGCCGGATACGCGCGGGACCTGGACCGGCACGGCCCCCGCGCCACCCTGGACGCCGCGCTGCGCGCCGCCACGGCTCCCCCTTCCTGAACGCCGCACCCCCGGCCGCAGCGCCGGCTCCCCCACCCACCACACGGAAAGGCGGTCCGCCCGCAATGGCCACCATCGTCGACGCCCAGGTGTTCGTCACCAGCCCGGGACGCAACTACGTCACTCTGAAGCTGACCACCTCCGACGGCGTCACGGGAATCGGCGACGCCACCCTCAACGGCCGTGAGCTGTCGGTGGCCTCCTACCTCAGCGACCATGTCTGCCCCCTGCTGATCGGGCAGGACGCGGACCGTATCGAGCAGATCTGGCAGTACCTCTACAAGGGCGCGTACTGGCGTCGCGGACCGGTCACCATGACGGCGATCGCCGCCGTCGACGTGGCGCTGTGGGACATCAAGGGCAAGGTCGCCGGGCTGCCCGTCTACCAGCTGCTCGGCGGCGCCGCCCGCGAGGGCGTCACCGTCTACGGCCACGCCAGCGGCAACGACATCCCCCAACTCCTCGACGACGTCGACCGGTTCCTCGGCCAGGGCTTCCGCGCGGTCCGGGCCCAGGCCGCGGTCCCCGGGCTGGAGCGCGTGTACGGCATGCGCAAGGGCGACGGCGTCACCTACGAGCCGGCGGACGGCGCCCTGCCGACCGAGGAGGCCTGGGACACCGGCGCCTACCTCGACTTCGTCCCCACCTACATGGCCGCGGTCCGGGAGCGGTTCGGCTACGGCTTCCAGCTGCTGCACGACGTGCACCACCGGCTCTCCCCGATCGAGGCGGCGCGCCTCGGCAAGTCCCTTGAGCCGTACCGGATGTTCTGGATCGAGGACCCGACCCCCGCCGAGGACCAGGACGCCTTCCGGCTCATCCGGCAGCACACCGTCACACCGCTGGCGGTCGGCGAGATCTTCAACAGCATCTGGGACTGCCAGCACCTCATCACGAACCGGCTGATCGACTACATCCGTACGTCGGTGTCGCACGCCGGCGGGATCAGCCACCTCCGCAAGATCTTCTCCCTGGCGGAGCTGTACGGGGTGCGCACCGGCTCGCACGGCGCGGGCGACCTGTCCCCCGTCTCCTTCGCCGCGGCGCTCCATGTCGACCTCTCCGTCGCCAACTTCGGCATGCAGGAGTACATGGGCCACCTCAGCCCGTACGAGGAGGTGTTCCGGACGTCCTGGCGGTTCGAGGACGGCCTGATGCACCCCGGTGACCGGCCCGGGATCGGCGTCGACTTCGACGAGGAGGCCGCCGCCCGCTTCCCGTACAACCGCAAGTACCTGCCGGTGAACCGGCTGCGGGACGGCAGCGTCCACGACTGGTGACGGCGCCGCCGCACACGGCCCGGTGACGATCTGTCAGGTCACCGGGCCTTCCCCTCGTTCCCGCTTCACTTCCGTCGGTGGGGCGTCACTGGTCGCGGTACGTCTCCAGCAGCCGCAGCCAGATCTCGCTGATCGTCGGGAACGAGGGGACGGCGTGCCACAACCGGTCGACCGGCACCTCACCGACCACGGCGACCGTCGCGGAGTGCAGCAGCTCGCCGACCCCGGGGCCCGCGAGGGTGACCCCGCGCAGGATCTCCCGGTCCAGGTCGACGACCATGCGGGCGCGGCCCCGGTAGCCGTCGGCGTAGAGGGCCGCGCCGGAGACACCGGAGAGATCGAAGTCGACCGCGCGGACCCGGTGGCCCGCCGCCTCGGCCTCCGCGAGGCTGAGGCCGACCGCGGCGATCTCCGGGTCGGTGAAGATGACCTGGGGGACCGCGGCGTGGTCGGCCGTCGCGGTGTGGGCGCTCCACGCGTCGGAGGCGGAGACGGTGGCGCCCTTGGCCCGCGTGGCGATGGCGGCGCCCGCCATCCGGGCCTGGTACTTGCCCTGATGGGTGAGGAGCGCGCGGTGGTTGACGTCGCCGACCGCGTACAGCCAGTCGCTCCCCTCCACCAGGCAGGTGTCGTCGACCGTCAGCCACGAGCCCGGTTCCAGGCCGACCGTCTTCAGGCCGAGGTCGTCGGTGCGCGGGGCGCGGCCGGTGGCGAAGAGGATCTCGTCGGCCTCGATCCGCTCGCCGTCCGCCAGCACGGCGGTGACGGGTCCGCTCGCGCCGTCGCGTTCGACCGCCGCGACCGACACGCCCGTACGGACGGTGGCGCCCGCCTCGGTGAGCGCCTCGGTGACCAGCTCGCCCACGAACGGCTCCAGCCTGGGGAGCGGGCCGTCGCCCCGGATCAGCACGGTGACCTCGGAGCCGAGCGCCCGCCACGCGGTCGCCATCTCCATCCCCACCACGCCGCCGCCGACCACGACGAGCCGCGCGGGGACGGTCGGGGAGCTGGTGGCCTCCCGGCTGGTCCAGGCGCCGGCCCCGTCGATTCCCGGCAGCCCGGGCAGGACGGCCCGGCTGCCGGTGCACACGGCGACGGCGTGCCGCGCCGTCAGCACCCGCTCGGCGCCGTCGGAGTCCGTCACCGTCACCCGCTTGGGGCCGTCCAGCCGGCCGTGGCCGCGGTGCAGGACGGCGCCGATCCCCTCCAGCCAGCCGACCTGGCCGTCGTCCTTCCAGTGCGCCGTGAAGTAGTCGCGGTGCGCGAGCACGGCCGCGGCGTCCAGCGGGCCCCTGGCCGACTCGCTCAGCCCCGGCACCCTGCGCGCCTCGGCGCGCGCGAGGGCCGGGCGCAGCAGCGCCTTACTGGGGATGCACGCCCAGTACGAGCACTCACCCCCGACGAGCTCGCTCTCCACCACCGCCACACTCAGCCCGGCCGCCCTGGCCCGGTCGGCGACGTTCTCCCCGACCGGTCCCGCGCCCAGGACCACCACGTCGTACTCCACAGCTTCTGTCATGGGGACAGTCTCGCCGGGGGCGGGTCGCATGGCCACACGATCTTCGGGCAGGGGCCTGGACGTGTACAGGAATACGGCGACGGCCCGGACCGTTGTCGCAGGCGGCTTCACCGGAGAGCAGGAAGAGGTACCAGGACATGGCCACTGTGGAACTCACCAAGGAGAACTTCGACCGGACGGTGTCGGAGAACGACTTCATCCTGATCGATTTCTGGGCTTCCTGGTGCGGTCCGTGCCGCCAGTTCGCCCCGGTCTACGAGAAGGCGTCGGAGCGGCACGACGACCTCGTCTTCGCGAAGGTCGACACGGAGGCGCAGCAGGAGCTGGCCGCGGCCTTCGAGATCCGGTCGATCCCGACCCTGATGATCGTCCGCGACAATGTCGCGGTGTTCGCCCAGCCGGGCGCGCTGCCGGAGACCGCTCTGGAGGACGTGATCGGCCAGGCGCGCGCCCTGGACATGGACGAGGTGCGCAAGTCGGTCGCGGAGGCCGAGGCGAAGGCCAAGGACACCGAGCAGGGCTGAGCGGGGACCCCGCCCAGGGCTACGCGGGCGGGGTCCCCGGCCGACCGCCCTGTGGGCGGGCCCCCGTCCGGTCCTAGAAGGGGTGGCTCGCGGGCTCGCGCCGTACCGTCGTCCAGCGCAGTTCCGTGAACGCCTCCAGATTGGCCTCGCCGCCGAAGCGGGCGCCCGTGCCGGACGCGGCGATGCCGCCGAAGGGGGCGACCGCCTCGTCGTTGACGGTCTGGTCGTTGATGTGGGCGATCCCCGTGGGGATCCGGTCCGCCAGCTCCAGACCGAGCGCCGCGTCCCGGGTGACGATGCCCAGGGAGAGACCGTACGGGCCCGCCGACGCCAGCGCGGTGGCCTCGTCCAGACCGCTGAACGGGCGTACGGGCGCGACCGGGCCGAAGACCTCCTCCGTGTAGGCGGGGGTGTGGTCGTCGACGTCGGCGAGGACCGTGGGGCGGTAGAAGAGGTCGCGGTGGGTACCGCCCGCGGCGACCTTGGCCCCGCGGGCCGCGCTCGCCTCCACCAGGGCGTCGATCTTGGCCAGTTGGGCCGTGTCGATGATCGGCCCGAGGTGGACCTGGTCACGGTACGGATCTCCCACGGCCAGCGATTCGGCCCTGGCGGCGAGCCGCTCGACGTACTCCTCGTACAGCGAGGCGTGGACGAGATGGCGTCCCGTGGTCATGCAGATCTGGCCCTGGTGGAAGAAGGATCCCCAGGTCGCCTGGGAGACGGCGGCCTCGATGTCGGCGTCGGCCAGGACGACGAGCGCGGAGTTGCCGCCGAGTTCGAGATGGGCGCGCTTCAGGGCACGGCCCGCCGCCTCGCCGACCGCGCGCCCGGCGGCGGTCGAGCCGGTGAAGGAGATCACCGGCACCCGCGCGTCCGCGACCAGCGCCTGTCCGGTCTCCGCGCCACCGGGCAGGATGTGCAGCAGCCCGTCCGGGAGTCCGGCCTCCGCGAGGACCGCGGCGAGCGCGAGCCCGCCGCAGACGGCGGTGCGCGGGTCCGGCTTGAGCAGCACCGCGTTGCCGAGCGCCAGGGCCGGGGCGACCGACCGGATGGCGAGGATCAGCGGCACGTTGAACGGCGCGATGACGCCGACGACCCCGGCCGGGACCCGCCGCGTGTAGGAGAGCCTGGGCTCCTCGCTCGGCAGCACCTGGCCGGTGGGGCGGGAGGCGAGCGCCGCGGCCTCGTAGCACTCCTCGGCGGCGACATGCAGTTCGAAGCCCGCCTTGCCGGGGATGGACCCGGACTCCCGTACCAGCCAGTCGCGCAGCTCGTCGGCGTGCGCGGCGAACAGGTCGCCCGCGCGCCGCAGCACCCCGGCCCGTACCGGATACGGGGTGGCCGCCCAGGCCCGCTGCGCCGCGGCGGCGGCCTCCGACGCGGCGGCGACGTCCTCGGGGGCGGCGAGGGCGAGGGTACCCAAGGTGTCACCGGTGGCGGGCTCCACGACCGCGGACTCACCTCCCGACAGTCGGACGGGCTGCCAGGTCTTGGGGTCGAGCAGGGACATGAAGGCTCTCCAGTCGCTCGGATGATCCGGTACGGTACAGCGATTCGGCCACGGGTGCGACGGACGCGGGGCAGCCGCGCGGGCGGCCGGACCGGGCCGAACTCCGCCGCGTGCACGGCGTGTTGAGGTCACGCTCCGGCCGGCCCCGGCTCTCCGGGCCCCCGGTTCCGGCCGGGCGCGCGGTCAGCGTTCGAGGACGAGCGCCAGCCCCTGCCCCACCCCGATGCAGAGCGCGGCGAGTCCGGTGCCCGAACCGGCCGCGGCGAGCTGGTGGGCGACGGACCCGGCGAGCCGGGCACCGGAGGCGCCCAGCGGGTGGCCGATCGCGATGGCGCCGCCGCGCGGGTTGACGAGCGCCGGGTCCAGCTCGGGCCACTCGGCGAGGCAGCCCAGCGACTGCGCGGCGAACGCCTCGTTCAGCTCGAAGGTGCTGAGGTCGGCGAAGGTGCGCCCCGCCTTGTCCAGGGCGCGCCGCACGGCCTCGACCGGCCCCAGCCCGAAGAGCTGCGGCTCGACACCGGTGACCGCCGAGGCGCGGATCCGGGCCAGCGGCTCGCGGCCGGTCTCGCGCAGCCCCGCCTCGTCGACGAGGAGCAGGGCGGCGGCGCCGTCGTTGAGGGGCGAGGCGTTCCCGGCGGTCACCGTCCCTGTCCCGTCGGCACGGAACGACGGCTTCAGCTTGGCGAGCGCCTCCATGGAGGTGGTGTCGCGGATGCATTCGTCGCGCGTGAGTTCCACCCCGTCGTACGGGACGACCTCGCCGTCGTAGAGTCCGGCCGCCCAGGCCGCGGCGGCCTTGCGGTGGCTGGCGAGCGCGAAGGCGTCCTGCCGCTCCCGGCCGAGGGCGTGCTTGTCCGCGATCAGTTCGGCGCCCTCACCGAGCGGAACGCTCCACTCCGCGGGCATCCTCGGGTTGGTCATCCGCCAGCCCAGGGTGGTCGAGTGGAGCTGCTGGTGACCGGCCGGAAAGGCGCGCTCCGGCTTCTGGAGGACCCAGGGGGCCCGGGACATGGACTCGACGCCGCCCGCCACGACGACGGAGGCGTCGCCGAGGGCGACCGCGCGGGCGGCCTGGATGACCGCTTCGAGACCGGACCCGCAGAGCCGGTTCACCGTCACCCCCGGGACGGAGACCGGGAGTCCGGCGAGGAGCACCGCCATCCGCGCCACGTCGCGGTTGTCCTCGCCCGCGCCGTTCGCGTCGCCGAGGACCACGTCGTCGATCCGCGCCGGGTCGAGGTCCGGGGTGCGGTCCACCAGCGACCTCACCACATGGGCGGCGAGGTCGTCGGGGCGTACGGAGGAGAGGGCGCCTCCGAACCTGCCGATCGGGGTGCGGACGGCGTCGACGATGTAGACGTCGCGAATGCTCATCGGATCTCCGGCTTCTCTCCCCCGGGCGCGCAGCCGCCACTCCCGACGGCTGTTCGCCTGGTGAACTTTGGTTCATAACAGCTCGCCGTCCGAGTCTCTGCCCGGTGCCGACCGCTGTCAACGGGCTCGGGGGCCGGTTCTTCAGGCCGGAGTCTGGTCCTGGGGTACGGCGACCACCCGCACCGTCATCCCGTAGTCGAGCTCCTCCCCGTCGATGAGCAGCGCCTCCACCGTGCGGGTCTCGGGGTCGATGTCCGCCTCCATGCCGTTGCCCGCGTACCGCGGATAACCGGAGGCCCCGGTGTCGCCCGTCGCCTCGACCACGGCCGAGCGCAGGGCGTTCTCGGCCCAGGGCGGTCCTTCGTGCTCCTCGGTGAACCCCGCGACCAGCAGAAGCTCGAACCGCTGCGGAACAGTAGCCATACCGTCGACGCTAGCCACCCGGCCCGGCCGCCGCACGTCGCGCGGGTACGGCCGCGGGGGCCCGTCAGCTCGACTCACGGTGGACGACCCGCGCGCCCATCAGGCCGTGGCGCTCAGGTTCGGCCCCCGGGTCGCGGACGGCCCGGTCGACGAGCTGGGCCAGCCGGGGCCCGGTCGCCATGTCGATACGGACGGTGGAGAGCCGGGGCCGCAGCAGCCGCCCGAGCAGCGCGTCGTCGGCGCCGATCACCGCGGTCTCCTCCGGCACCCGGATCCCCTCGTCCTGGAGCGCCCGCATCAGGAGCATCGCGTACTCGTCGTTGTACGCGAAGACGGCGTCGAGGCCGAGCCCCCGCCAGCGCGCGGCGAGGCCGGCGGCGGACTCCTCCGTGCGGGCCAGGGGCAGCGGCGTGACGCGGGCGGCGGCGTCCGTGACCGGATCCCGCGCGGCGGCGTCCGCGCCCGCGAGGCGGAGGGCGGCGTACGGCTCCAGGCCCGGTTCCGCGGGCATCACCACCCCGATCGCGCGGCGCCCGCGCGCGACGAGATGGGAGACCGCGCGGCCACCGATCGTCCGCTGGTCCATGACGAGCGCGTGCGCGCCCGCGATCCGCTCCGCGCCGAGGGTGATCACGCTCCTGGCCCCGGACCGCTTGAGGAGCTCCACCGCCTCCGGGGTGAGCGGCGTCTCGCCGAGCGAGACCACGGCGACCGGCCGCAGTTCGGCCCAGGCGCGGGCCGCGCCGACCGGGTCCGGGCCGAGGCTGCCGTACTGCACCACCGTGTAGCCCAGCCGGCGCAGGGAGCGCTGGAACTCGTCGAAGACCCGGCTGTGGAGCGGGCCCGCGGGGGCGTGTCCGGTGGGCAGCAGCACCATCCGGGTGCGTCCGGCGCGCAGGCTGCGGGCGGCGGCGTGCGGGACGTAACCGAGCGCTTCGGCGGCCTCCAGGACCCGGAGTCGGGTGGGCTCGCTGATCCGGACGTCGGTGACGCCGTTGAGCACGTACGAGACGGTGGCGCGGGACACCCCCGCCAGCCGCGCCACGTCGAAGCTGGTCGGGAGGGAGCCGGCCGGAACGGCGGCTCGGGCGGCGGAGTGCTCGGTCGGCTGACTCATCGCACCGGGCATCCTGCCAGAACGGCCCCCGGCGGGGCACCCGGTGGACCGATCCGGCCGTTCCCCATGGACCCGCCCGACGTCCGCGAGGGAGCAGGCCCTACCGTCGTACAGATGATCTCCTCTTCGCCCACGTCCTCCGCCTTCCCCGACTCCCCCGGCCGCGGCGGCCCCGCCGCCACGACCGAGGCCGACCCGCGCGCCGTCGGCCCCGTCCGCACCTCCTACGCGCCCGAGCGCGACGGCGACCCCGACCCGGGGGAGATCGTCTGGACCTGGGTGCCGTTCGAGGAGAACGACGGACGCGGCAAGGACCGGCCGGTGCTGGTGGTGGCGCGCGAGGCGGCGGGCACCCTGCTCGCCGTCCAGCTCTCCAGCAAGCGACGTGACCAGGACCGCGAGTGGGTGCCGATCGGGGTCGGGCCGTGGGACCGCGAGGGGCGCGAGTCGTGGGTGGACGTGGACCGGGTGCTCCGGGTCCACGACGGGGGGATGCGGCGTGAGGCGTGCGCCCTGGACCGGGGGCGGTTCAACCTCGTCGTGAACCGGCTGAAGGAGCTGTACGGCTGGAAGTGAGGAGCGTACGGGGCGGGGCGACCGTGACGTCGCCGCGGACGGCGGCGGCACCGTCACCCCGGCCGTACGCCGCGGCCCTACGGGGCGGTGTGTGCCAGCACCCGCCGGAACGCCCCCAGCGTCGGCCCTTCCGCCGTGCGGTCCAGCACCGCGAAGACCGTCTCGTCGAAGGCGCCGGCGAACCGGCCCCCGCCCGTGAGCAGCGCCCGGAAGGCGCCCGCGACCACCGCAGGATCGTTCTGGAAGACCCCGCATCCCCACGCCCCCAGCACCAGCCGCCGGTAGCCGCACTCCACGGCCGTCTCCAGGACCCGCTCCGCGCGGGAGGCGAGGGCGGCCGGGACGCGGTGGGCGTCCTCGGGGGCGCGCCGCGCGATCACCCCGGCGTTCGGCGCGGGCGAGGTGAGGAAACCCACCCGGTACGGCGTGTCGAGCAGCCCACCCCGGTCGTCGCGGAAGACCGGCACCCCCGGTGAGTGGATCACCCGGTCGGTGTAGAACGGGTCCCGGTCGGCGCGGTGGTGGGCGTAGAACTCCGGCGCCGCCCGCAGCGTGGCGTAGAGCGCGGAGGCCCGGCAGAGCGCCTCCTCCTGTGCCTGTGCGCCGTTCAGATAGCCGCCGCCCGGGTTCCGCGCGGACGCGAAGTTCAGGACCGCCACCGGCGCCCCGGGGTCCGCGGCCGTCAGCCGGCGCGCCGCCTCCAGGCTGCTCTCGCCGGTGACCTCGACGACCGGTCCGCCGCGCTCCGTACGGCCGGAAACCGCCGCCCCGGAGGAGGGGCCCGCGGGGCCGACGGGGCCGGGGCCGTACATCCGCGTGCCCGCGACGGCCGCGTCCAGTTCCGCGCGCAGGACCACCTCACGGCCGTCCGGAGCACGGTAGACCCCCGTTCGGACGATCTCCTCTGTTTCCTTCGCGATACCCCGCAGCCGAGCACTCATGGGCAAATCCTGCGTGAACGATCTCGGACGGGGCAACCGCATTTCTGACGAAAAAGTGAGCGTGCGGGCACTCTTGTGCGAAGCGGCGAGAGTGGCTTTAGGTTGGACGAAGTGCTCGCCCCGAGCCAGGGGCGCTGGACGAAGTGCTCACCCCGACCCCGGGGCCGAGTGAGGTCAAGCGGTCTTCGACAGGAGGATCCGCACATGCCACCCGACAGATTCATCGACGAGGGACCACCGCTCGGCGAGAACGAGGCCGAGGACCTGCTGCGCGGCATCTGCTTCAAGACGGGCCCGCCCCGCACCGTGGGCGTCGAACTGGAATGGCTCGTCCACGATCTGCGCGACCCCGAGATCCCCGTCCCGGCCCACCGCCTCCAGGAGGCGTTCGAAGGGCTGCGGGACCTGCACCTCCGATCGGCACTCACCTTCGAACCCGGCGGCCAGGTGGAGCTCAGCTCCGCGCCCGCCGCGTCCCTGACGGAGTGCGTCACCTCCACCGCCGCCGACCTGGACGCCGTGCGTCCGGTACTGCGCTCGGCGGGACTCGTCCTCACGGGTCTGGGGCAGGACCCCTGGAACTCACCGCAGCGGATGCTGCGGGAGCCCCGCTACGACGCCATGGAGACCTATCTCGACCGGATCGGCCCGGCCGGCCGCGCCATGATGCGGTCGACCGCGTCGATCCAGGTCTGTCTGGACGCGGGACACGAGGAGCCGGGGCCGCTCGGCCACGGCCGCCGCTGGCAGCTCGCCCACCTGCTGGGCGCGGTGCTCGTCGCCGCCTTCGCCAACTCCCCGATGCGGGAGGGCGTGGCGACCGGGTGGCGCTCCACCCGGCAGGCCATGTGGGCCCGGCTCGACCCGCTCCGTACCACCGCGCCGTCCGCCGCGCTCCCCCCGCGCGACGCCTGGGCCGCGTTCGCGCTGGACGCTCCGGTGATGTGCGTCCGGGCGGCCGAGGGGCCCTGGGCCGTGCCCGAGGGGCTGACCTTCCGCGAGTGGATCCGCTCCGGGCTGCCGCGCCCGCCGGGCCGCGCCGACCTCGACTACCACCTCACGACGCTCTTCCCGCCGGTCAGACCGCGCGGCCATCTCGAACTGCGGATGATCGACGCGCAGCCCGGTGAGGACGGCTGGCTGGTGCCGCTCGCCGTCACCACCGCGCTGTTCGACGACCCCGAGGCGGCGGAGACCGTGTACCGCACCGTCAAACCGCTCGCCGAGACCGCGGGCCCGCTGCCCGCCCCGGCCAATCCGCTCTGGGTCAACGCCGCGCGGTACGGCCTGGCCGACCCCGAGCTGCACGCGGCGGCGATCGCCTGCTTCGCCACCGCCCGGGAAGCGCTGCCGCGCGTCGGCGCGACACCCGCCGTACAGGAGGCGGTCGCCGCGTTCACCGAACGCTACGTCCTGCCGGGGCGGTGTCCGGCCGACGATCTGCGCGCCCCCGTGACACGGAAGGACCCCCGCACATGACCGACCTCGCCGGCCTGTCCACCGAGGAGCAGCTCAGACAGCGCGCCGTCGACTCCCTGACGGCGGCCCGGGCCCGCACCGCCCTGCTGACCTCCTGCGTCGACGACCACGACCTGACCGCACAGCACTCGCCGCTGATGTCCCCGCTGGTGTGGGACCTCGCGCACATCGGCAACCAGGAGGAGCAGTGGCTCCTGCGGACCGTCGGGGGCCGCGAGGCCCTGCGCCCCGAGATCGACTCCGTCTACGACGCGTTCGAGCATCCCCGGGCCGCCCGGCCCACCCTGCCGCTGCTGCCGCCCACCGAGGCGCGGGCGTACGCCGCCGATGTACGGGGCCGGGTCCTGGACATCATCGAGCGCACCCCGCTGCGCGGCGGACCGCTGCTCGACGCGGGGTTCGCCTTCGGGATGATCGCGCAGCACGAGCAGCAGCACGACGAGACGATGCTCATCACCCACCAGCTGCGGACGGGGCCGGCCGCGCTGACCGCGCCCCCGCCGCCCGCCGGTGACACCACGGGGCTGCCCGCCGAGGTCCTGGTGCCCGGCGGCCCCTTCACCATGGGCACGTCCACCGAGCCGTGGGCGCTGGACAACGAGCGGCCGGCCCACCGGCGGCTCGTCCCGGCGTTCTGGATCGACACCGTGCCGGTGACCAACGGCGACTACCAGCGGTTCATCGAGGACGGCGGCTACATCGAGGAGCGCTGGTGGGCGCCGGAGGGCTGGGCGCAGATCCGGGAACACTCCATCGGCGCCCCGCTGTTCTGGCGGCGCGAGGGCGGGCAGTGGCTGCGCCGCCGGTTCTCGGTGGTGGAGCCGGTCCCGGCGGACGAGCCGGTCCTCCATGTGAGCTGGTACGAGGCCGACGCGTACGCCCGCTGGGCGGGCCGGCGGCTGCCGAGCGAGGAGGAGTGGGAGAAGGCCGCGCGCCACGACCCCGTCTCGGGACGGTCGCTGCGCCATCCCTGGGGTGACGGCGAGCCCACCGAGGCCCACGCCAACCTCGGCCAGCGCCATCTCCGGCCGGCCCCGGCGGGCAGCTATCCGGCGGGCGCCTCGCCGCTGGGGGTACGGCAGTTGATCGGGGACGTGTGGGAGTGGACGTCGAGCGACTTCCTGCCGTACCCGGGCTTCGCCGCCTTCCCGTACCGCGAGTACTCGGAGGTGTTCTTCGGCGGCGCGCACAAGGTACTGCGGGGCGGTTCGTTCGCGGTGGACCCGGTGGCCTGCCGCGGCACGTTCCGCAACTGGGACCTGCCGGTGCGCCGGCAGATCTTCTCGGGGTTCCGTACGGCGCGGTCCGCCCCGGCCGGGTACGAGGCGCGCACCGGGCGTGCCACCGGGGTCTCCTGATGTGCCGGCACATCGCGGCCCTCGGAGCGCCGATGACGCTCGGGTCGGTGCTCGTCGAGCCGCCGCACGCGCTCTTCCGGCAGTCGTGGGCGCCGCGCAGACAGCGCAACGGCACGGTCAACGCCGACGGTTTCGGCGTCGGCTGGTACGCGGAGGGCGACCCGGTGCCCGCGCGCTACCGCCGCGCGGCGCCCATCTGGGGCGACCCCGGCTTCGCCGATCTGGCCCGGGTGATCCGTACCGGCGCGCTGCTGGCCGCCGTACGGGACGCGACGCTGCCCGGCGCCGACGGGGAGGCCGCCGCGGCGCCGTTCGCCGCCGGGCCCTGGCTGTTCAGCCACAACGGCTCGGTGGGCGGCTGGCCGGGATCGGTCGCGGACCTGGCCGCGGCGCTGCCCGCGGAGGAACTGCTGTCGCTGGTGGCGCGCAGTGACTCGGCACTGGTGTGGGCGCTGGTGCTGCACCGGCTGCGGGCGGGCGACGACCCCGGCCGGGCGCTGGCCGAGACGGTCGTCGACGTGGCACGGGCGGCGCCCGCGTCCCGGCTCAACCTGCTGCTCACCGACGGGGTGCGGATCGCGGGGACGGCCTGGGGCGACACGCTCTGGTTCCGCCCCGCGGCGCAGGACGCGCCGCTGCTGGTGGCGTCGGAGCCGTACGACGACGATCCGCGCTGGCGCGAGGTCCCCGACCGCACGCTGCTCGTGGCGAGCCGCGGCGATGTTCTGCTGTCCCCTCTCAAGGAGCTACCCGCGTGAGCCCGTTCCTGCTGACCCGCACGCTGCCCGAGCACGCCACGGACGCCGCGCTGCGCGCCGATGTGCTCCACGGGCTGACCCGTACGCCCAAGACACTGCCGCCCAAGTGGTTCTACGACGCCCGCGGCAGCGACCTGTTCGAGGAGATCACCGCCCTGCCCGAGTACTATCCGACGCGCGCCGAGCGGGAGATCCTGCTCGCCCGCGCGCCGGAGATCGCGGCGGCGACGGGCGCGCGCACCCTGATCGAGCTGGGATCGGGGTCGTCCGAGAAGACCCGTCTGCTGCTGGACTCGCTGCCGGAGCTGGCCAGTTACGTGCCGGTCGATGTCAGCGAGAGCGCGCTGCGCGGGGCCGCCGAGTCGCTGGTCGCCGATCGTCCCGGGCTCGAAGTGCACGCGATCGTCGCGGACTTCACCGGCGGACTGGTGCTGCCGGGCACCCCGGAGCCCCGGCTGGTCGCGTTCCTGGGCGGCACGATCGGCAATCTGCTGCCCGCCGAGCGCTCGGCGTTCCTCGCCTCGGTGCGCGGGCTGCTGGCCCCGGGCGACGCGCTCCTCCTCGGCACGGACCTGGTGAAGGACGCGTCGGTCCTGGTACGGGCGTACGACGACGCGGCCGGTGTGACGGCCGCGTTCAACAAGAACGTGCTGACCGTCATCAACCGCGAGCTGGGCGCCGACTTCGCCCCGGACGCCTTCGACCACGTGGCGCTCTGGGACGCGGAGAACGAATGGATCGAGATGCGGCTGCGGGCGCGCTCCGCGCTCACCGTGAAGATCCCGGAGCTGGATCTGGTGGTGCACTTCGCCCCCGGTGAGGAGGTGAGGACGGAGGTGTCGGCCAAGTTCCGTCAGGACCGGGTGCGGTCCGAACTGGCCGCTGCGCGGATGGAGTTGACGCACTGGTGGACCGATGAGGCCGGCCGGTTCGCGCTGACGCACGCGACAGCGGTCTGAGAGGGACCGGCATCGGCCCCCGGGTACGGCTCGCCGCCGGGCATCCCGGCACCGGGCATCCCGGCCCCGGCCATCGCCGCGCCGGAACCGGCGTGGCCGCCGTGCCCGGGGGCGCCGTGCGTGATGGCGTGGCGCGCCGTACGGGCCAGCGCGCGGCGGTCGGTGCGGGGGCCGGCCGGGATCGGCGGCAGGAGGGTGAGCTCCGCCGTGAGGCCGCCGGCCGCCACGACCCGCCACAGGGACGCGGGCAGGGTGTCGTCCCCGACGAAGGCGGGCGCGCCCGAGGACGTCCCGTCCGGTGCGCGGTAGGTGATCCGTACGGGCCGGACCTCGGCGCCCGCGTCCACGGCGGCCTGGAAGACGGCGGAGGTGAACCGGCCCTGTTCCCGGCCGCACCAGGTACATGCCTCGGGGAAGGCGATCACCCGTGAGCCGGCCCGCAGGGCGGTGGAGAGGGTCCGTACGGCGTCGGGCAGCGCGCGCAGCCGCTCGCGTTCCACGAAGAGGGTGCCGCCCCGCGCGGCCAGCGCGCCCAGCACGGGCCAGCGCCGGATTTCGCTCTTGGCCAGCATCCGTCCCGGGAAGACGACGGCGAGGAGCGGGATGTCCAGCCAGGAGATGTGGTTGGCGACGACCAGCACACCGGCCCCGCGCGGGGCGAGCGCGTCCGCCGGGCCGGCTCCCGGCGCGCCGCGCACCGTGACCCGCAGGCCGAAGGCGCGCAGTACGGCGCGGGACCAGCTCCGGGTGAGCCGGTCGCGTACCCCCGGGGGCAGCGGGGCGAGGAGCGGGGCGAGCAGCGCCCCGCAGAGGACGAGCGGGATCCCCCGCAGCAGCCGGACCGCCCCGGCCGCCGTGCTCGCCGCCGGGCCGCCGTGGCGCGAGCAGTCGCGCGGGGTGCAGGGCGCGGTGGGCAGCCAGGCGCTCATGCGACGGGGGCTGGCGCGAGGGAGAGGAAGTGCCGCAGGTAGCGCGGGTTGGTACGGCGCATCGACAGCAGGACGTACAGGTCGGCGACGCCGAACTCCGGGTCGTGCGCGGGCGCTCCGCACACCCAGGCGCCGAGCCGCAGATAGCCGCGGAGCAGCGGCGGCAGTTCGGCGGGGGCGGCGGCCGCGGCGCCGGGCTCCGGGGTCCAGAGCCGGTGCGGGGTGACCCAGTACTCCTCGGGCGCGAGGTGCTTGTCCTTGACGCGGTTCCAGGTGGAGGCGGCGAGCGCGCCGCCGTCCGCGAGCGGCACCGAGCAGCAGCCCGCCAGCCAGTTGTGTCCGGTGGTGGCCATGTAGCGGGCGAGCCCGGCCCAGATCAGGGCGATGACACCGCCGGTGCGGTGCAGGGGGTGGACGCAGGAGCGGCCCACCTCGACCAGGTCGTGGCGGATCGGGGCGAGCCGGGCGAGGTCGAACTCGCTGTCGGAGTAGATCCGCCCGGCGGCCCGGGCCCGGTCGGGCGGCAGCAGCCGGTACGTGCCGACGACCTCGCCGGTGGTCTCCTCCCGTACCAGCAGGTGGTCGCAGTACGCGTCGAACGCGTCGGTGTCGAGACCGGGCTCGGGCCCGTCGAGGCGGGCGCCCATCTCCCCGGCGAAGACGAGGTGCCGCAGCCGCTGGGCGGCCCGTACGTCCTCCTGGGTGCGGGCGAGCTGGACGAGGTAGCGCGGTTCCGGGCCGGCGGCGGGGCCCGGGGCGGCGAGCGGCGCGGGGGCCGGGGCGCGGAGCGGGGCGCCGGAGAGCACGGGGACGGTGGCGGGAGCGGGGGCGGACATGGCGGACTCCTGTGCCGTAGGGGAGGCAGGCCGCCGGGTCCGTCGCGGGGGCGTGGACCCGGCACCTCGTTTCTTCCGTGACCGGCTGGATTTGACATGACCACACGGCGGAGCGCGGATGTGAGGCGGTTGAATGCCGGGGTCCGCGCCGGGCCGGCCCAGGACCGGCCCGGCGGGGACCCCGGCACGGATCCGACGCGGGCCCGGCGCGGACCCGTCCGGGAGGTTGCTACAGGGCGCGTCCGGCGGGACCGCCGTTCACCGGCTCGTCGCCGCGCGGGACGACCGGCGTCCCCGCCCAGGTCAGCGCCTTCCACCCGGCCGCCGCCGGTCCGGCGGCGCCCTCCAGGACCACGACGCCGGTGTTGTCGAGGGCGTGGGCGGCGGCGAAGGCCACGTCCACGTTCTCCGCCCGGGCGGCGGTCCACATCCGGATCGCCGCGCCGTGGCTGACCAGCGCCACCGTACCGGCGCCCGTCGCGGCCGCCTCGGCCACCACCGCGTCGAACCGGGCCAGCGCCTCGGCCCCGCTCTCGCCGCCCGGCATCCGCAGCTCCGTGTCGCCCGCGGACCAGGCGAACGCGGTGGTCAGATAGCGCCTGACCGATTCCTCGTCGCCCCGCATCTCCAGGTCCCCGGCCGACAGCTCCCTGATCCCGTCCCTGACCCGCGGCTCCAGACCGCGCGCGGCGGCCAGCGGCGCCGCCGTGAGCCGCGTCCGTATCAGGGTCGAGACGTACAGCGCGCCGATGTCCTCGTCCGCCAGCGCGGCGGGGAGCGCGGCGGCCTGCAGCTCCCCCGTCGCGGTGAGCCCGGGACCGGGCGCCGCGGTGTCCAGGAGCCCGGCGAGATTGGACGGTGTCTGGCCGTGGCGGATCAGCAGCAGGCGCATGAGGTGAGTCATCCTCCGAATGGACGTACGGATACCCGCACCACTCTCCCAGAGAGCCGCGGCGGCGGTCGTGGCCTCGCGGGCGGCGGCGGGGTGGGGCACGGTGGAGTGACGCCGCGGGCCCCGCGACGTGTGAAGGCGTGAGTGAAACCTGCAGAGGAGAACGGCCCCATGTCGCACCACACCTACCGGGTCACCGAGATCGTCGGCACCTCGCACGAGGGCATCGACGACGCCATCCGCAACGGCGTCGGCCGCGCGGCCCAGACCCTGCGCGGACTGGACTGGTTCGAGGTGACACAAGTACGCGGCCACATCGTCGACGGGGACATCGAGCACTACCAAGTCGGCCTGAAGGTCGGCTTCCGTCTCGACGACGGGGAGTGAACGCCCGGCGGGTACGGGCCGGGACGTACGGCCGACGGGAACGGGCCGGGACGTACGGCCGACGCTCAGGTGGTGAATCCCGCGTGCACGTGGTCGTGGTGGGTCGCGTCGGTGAAGAACTGCCCCGCGGCGCCGCCGGAGAGCCGGACCGGGCCGCCCACGTTGTACGACCCGGCCGCCGCCGCGTCCCGCATGAACCTCTCCACGAGCCGCCGCGAGGTGGCCGGGTCCACGACCGCGTGGCCGTCGATCTGCCAGACGTCGAAGGCCCGGCCGCGCGGATGGTCGCTGGGCCGGTCGGTGCCGAAGACGTCTCGCGGGTGGCCGGAACGGATCACGCTCACGTACATCCGGTACGTGCCCGCCAGCCGGAGCAGCGCCCGCAGCACGCTCTCGTGGACATGGCCGCTGCGGACATCGGCCGCCGCCGCGGGCGGCAGCGTGATCCGGCGCTCCGCCAGCACCCCGCGCGCGGCGTCGGGGAGCGACGGCGCCGCCGCGCCGGGCCTGGCCGGGTGGAGCGCGGTGACCTCCCAGCGGGGCCGGGCCCGGCGCAGCCTCACGTCGACGGTCGTGCCGCTCGTGCCGGTCGCGTGTCCCGGGGTCCACTGCCGGCAGACCACCAACACGCTGGCCGAGTCGGCGAGGATCCCGCCGTACTGCGCGTCGACCACCTGGAGCACGGCCTCGTCGGCGGCCGGCAGCAGCGGCCCCGCCTCGTCCACGAGCGACGGCGCCGCGCCCAGCGCGGCCACCCGCCGCTTCGCCGCCGCGGCGCCGCCCTGCCCGGCGGGCCAGGCGCCGATCGCCTCCACGACCTGGACGGCGCGCAGCTTGACGGCGGGGTCCACGTCGGCGCGGTCGGGCCGCCACGGGGTGGTCGTCGGCAGCGGTACGGCCGAGGACGCCGGATCCGCTCCGGTCCGCGAGGGCCCCGAGCACCCGGCGGCCCCGGCCAGCAGCCCACCGGAACCGAGCAGCAGCGCCCGCCTGCCGAGTCCCATGCCCGCACCTCGTTCCCGCTCCGGTCCCGCTCCCGCTCTTCAGGGTGCGGGAGCCGGGGTGGGGCCGCACGCCGCCGTGGTCCGACCGGCGGAGGCGCCCCCACGGCCCTCGCACGGCCCTCCATCGGCCCGGCTCCGGGCCGGCCCGCGTCGTGGGTCAGCGGCCGGCTTTGCGGGTCGCCCGCAGCCACTCCCTGTTCATGGCCGCGATGGACGGCAGCGGGATCCCCTTCGGGCAGGCGGTGGCGCACTCCCCCGCGAGGGTGCAGCCGCCGAAGCCCTCGTCGTCCATCGTGGCGACCATGTCGAGGACGCGGGTCTCGCGTTCGGGCGCGCCCTGCGGCAGGACGTTGAGGTGGTTGACCTTGGCGGAGGTGAAGAGCATCGCGGAGCCGTTGGGGCAGGCCGCGACGCAGGCGCCGCACCCGATGCACTCGGCGTGTTCGAAGGCGGAGTCGGCGTCGGGTTTGGGCACCGGGGTGGCGTGGGCCTCGGGGGCGGCGCCGGTGGGGGCGGTGATGTAGCCGCCCGCCCCGATGATCCGGTCGAAGGCGGAGCGGTCCACGACCAGGTCCTTGACGACGGGGAAGGCGCCCGCCCGCCAGGGCTCGACGTCGATGGTGTCGCCGTCGGCGAAGTGGCGCATGTGGAGCTGGCAGGTGGTGGTGCGTTCGGGGCCGTGGGCGTCGCCGTTGATGACGACACCGCAGGCGCCGCAGATGCCCTCCCGGCAGTCGTGGTCGAAGGCCACCGGCTCGTCGCCCCGGAGGATCAGCTCCTCGTTGAGCGTGTCGAGCATCTCCAGGAAGGACATGTCCTCGGAGATGGAGTCGAGGTGGTAGGTGACCATCGCGCCGGGGGTGTCGGCGTCCGGCTGGCGCCAGACGCGCAGGGTGAGCCTCATGCGTAGCTCCGCTGGGTGGGGTGGACGTACTCGAAGACGAGGTCTTCCTTGTGCAGGACGGGCGCGCTGCCGGTGCCCGTGAACTCCCAGGCGGCGGCGTACGAGAACTCCTCGTCCCGGCGGGCCGCCTCGCCGCCCTCGGTCTGCGACTCCTCGCGGAAGTGTCCGCCGCAGGACTCGGCGCGGTGCAGGGCGTCGAGGCACATCAGCTCGGCGAGTTCCAGGTAGTCGACGACGCGGTTGGCCTTCTCCAGCGCCTGGTTGAGCTGTTCGCCGGTGCCGGGCACCTTGATCCGGCGCCAGAACTCCTCGCGGATCTGCGGGATCCGGTCGAGCGCCTTGCGCAGCCCGCTCTCGGTGCGGGCCATACCGCAGTGCTCCCACAGGAGTTCGCCGATCTCCTTGTGGAAGGAGTCGGGCGTACGGTCGCCGTCGACGGCGAGCAGCAGGCGCAGCCGGTCCTCGGTGTCGGCGACGGCCTCGGCGACCTCGGGGTGGGAGGCGTCGAGCGCCTCGTGGCGCGGGTGGCGGGCGAGGTAGTCGTTGATGGTGGACGGCAGGACGAAGTAGCCGTCCGCGAGCCCCTGCATCAGGGCGGAGGCGCCGAGCCGATTGGCGCCGTGGTCGGAGAAGTTGGCCTCGCCGATCGCGAAGAGGCCCGGCACGGTGGTCTGGAGGTCGTAGTCG
Organism: Streptomyces sp. NPDC056987; assembly: GCF_042673865.1. Taxonomy (NCBI): domain Bacteria; kingdom Bacillati; phylum Actinomycetota; class Actinomycetes; order Kitasatosporales; family Streptomycetaceae; genus Streptomyces; species Streptomyces sp. NPDC056987. The sequence goes on along the minus strand of NZ_JBHURV010000022.1, from coordinate 58,576 downwards.
ACCCAGAGCCCGCCCATCGTGTAGTGGATCGCCGGGTAGATCCGCATCGGGACCTCGTACGGGTTCTCGGCGGTGATCCGCTCGTACATCTCGAAGAGGTTGCCGTACTTCTCCTCGACGGCCTTGCGGCCGAGCCGGGCGACGGCGTCGGCGAAGTCGAGGTAGACGCCCTGGCCGCCGGGGCCGACGCCGCGCCCCTCGTCGCAGACGTTCTTCGCGGCGCGCGAGGCGATGTCGCGGGGGACGAGATTGCCGAAGGACGGGTAGATCCGCTCCAGGTAGTAGTCGCGTTCGTCCTCGGGGATCTCGGCGGGCGGGCGGGTGTCGCCGCGCGCCACGGGCACCCAGATCCGGCCGTCGTTGCGCAGCGACTCGCTCATCAGGGTCAGTTTCGACTGGTGGTCGCCGGAGCGCGGGATGCAGGTGGGGTGGATCTGGGTGAAGCAGGGGTTGGCGAAGTGGGCGCCGCGGCGGTGGGCCCGCCACACCGCGGTGGCGTTGCTGTTCTTGGCGTTGGTGGACAGGTAGAAGACATTGCCGTAGCCGCCGGAGGCGAGGACCACCGCGTCGGCGAAGTACGGGGTGATCGCGCCGGTGATCAGATCGCGGGCGACGATGCCGCGGGCCCGTCCGTCGATGACGAGCAGGTCGAGCATCTCGGTGCGGGCGTGCATCTCGACGGCTCCGGCGGCGATCTGCCGGGAGAGCGCCTGGTAGGCGCCGAGCAGGAGTTGCTGGCCCGTCTGGCCCCGGGCGTAGAACGTACGGGAGACCTGGACGCCGCCGAAGGAGCGGGTGTCGAGGAGCCCGCCGTACTCCCGGGCGAACGGCACGCCCTGGGCGACACACTGGTCGATGATCTCGACGGAGACCTCGGCGAGCCGGTGGACGTTGGACTCGCGGGCGCGGAAGTCCCCGCCCTTGACGGTGTCGTAGAAGAGCCGCTGGACGGAGTCGCCGTCGTTGCGGTAGTTCTTCGCGGCGTTGATGCCGCCCTGGGCGGCGATGGAGTGGGCGCGGCGCGGGGAGTCCTGGTAGCAGAACTGGACGACGTGGTAGCCCTGTTCGGCGAGGGTGGCGCCCGCGGCGCCGCCCGCGAGGCCGGTGCCGACGACGATCACGGTGTGTTTGCGGCGGTTGGCGGGGTTGACGAGTTTCGCCTCGAAGCGGCGCCGGTTCCACCGTTCGGCGACGGGGCCGTCCGGCGCCTTGGTGTCGGTGAGCGGTTCACCGGTGGTGTATTCGGCGTAGCGGGTGGGTTCGTTCATGTCAGCTCACCACTCCGGTCATGACGGCGACGGGTACGGCGACGAAGCCGGCGGTCAGCACCAGCGCGAGGGTGTTGGCGGCGGTCTTCAGGGCGCGGTCGCGGGTGGCGCTGCCCACGCCGAGGGTCTGCGCGGCGCTCCAGAAGCCGTGCCGGACATGGAGTCCGAGCGCGAGCACGGCGAGGATGTAGACCGTGTTGCCGTACCAGGTGGAGAAGGTGTCCAGGACGTTCTGGTACGGGTGGCCCGGCTGGAAGCCGCCGGGGTGCACGGTGCCGGTCGTCAGGTCGAGGATGTGCCAGACGATGAACAGGGCGAGGATGATCCCGCCCCAGCGCATGGTGCGGGTCGCGTAGCTCGCGCGCGGCCGCCGGTGGACGTAGCGGTTCGGGCGCGCCGCGATGTCGCGGCGGCTGAGCTGGTAGGCGCACACCCCGTGCAGCACGACGGCGAAGACGAGGACGATCCGTACGAGCCACAGGGCCCATTCGTAGTGCAGCAGCGGCTCACCCATGGTGCGCAGCCAGTGGGCGTATCCGTTGAACTCGGACGCCCCGAAGAAGATCTTGAGGTTGCCGAGCATGTGCGCGACGAGATAGCCGAGCATGATCAGGCCGCTCACGGCCATGACCGTCTTCTTGCCCACCGTCGATCGCCAGAGAGTATGGGTCATGGACGGCCGTTTGCCCGTCCGGTCCGCCCTCTCCGTCCTGTCCGTCCGCGTTGCCAGAGCCATGTTCATGACGCTAGGCGGCCGTGACCGAGAGGTCCAAGACATGGTCCGGCTGAACTCCATAGGCCATGCCTATCGTGGACGTATCCTGGGGAGATGCAGTTCCAGCAGCTCGTCTACTTCGTGGCCGTCGCCGAGACCCGCCACTTCACCCGCGCCGCCGAGCGCGTGCATGTCTCGCAGCCCTCGCTGTCGCAGCAGATCAGGGCGCTGGAGAAGGAGCTGGGCGCCGAGCTGCTGAGCCGCGCCCGGGGCAATGTCGCCCTCACCGACGCGGGCGAGGCGCTGCTGCCGCTGGCCCGGCGGATCCTCGCCGACGCCGAGACCGCGCGGGTCGAGGTCCAGGAGCTGGCGCAGCTGCGGCGCGGCCGGGTCAGGCTGGGCGCGCCGCCAAGTCTGTGCACGGGGCTGCTCCCCGAGGTGCTGCGCGCCTTCCACGACCTTCATCCGGGCATCGAGCTGCTGATCGAGGAGAGCGGTTCGCACGATCTGGTACGGGAGCTGGCGCGCGGGGCGCTCGACCTGGCGCTGGTGGTGATGCCGCTCCCGGCCGCGTCCCCCGCGCTGACCACGGTCGAGCTGCTCCAGGAGGACCTGGTGGTGGTCTCCTCGCCGGGCCTCCCGGCCCCCGGCCGCCCGGTGCGGATCGCCGATCTGGAGGGCCGGCCGCTGGTGATGTTCCGGCACGGCTACGACCTGCGGGAGCTGACCGTGGCCGCCTGCCGGGCCGCCGGGTTCGAGCCGTCGTTCACCGTGGAGGGTGGTGAGATGGACGCTGTGCTCGGTTTCGTACGGGCCGGGCTCGGCCTGGCGGTGGTGCCGAGCATGGTGGCGGCGCGGGCGCGCGACCTGCGGGTCACGGCCCTGGCCAGGCCGGGGCTGCGCCGTACGATCGCGCTCGCCCACCGCAGCGATGTCGCCCCGCCGCGCGCCGCCCGCGAACTCCAGAAGGTGCTGCTGGCCACCCAGGGCGCGACCGTCGCGACGGCGGGGCGGGCGACGCGGCCCTGAGGCCGACGGCGCCCGCCGGACCCCGCCGGACCGCCCGCCCGGCCGCCAAACCGCGCCCGGCCGTCCGACCGCCCGCCCCGGTGGCGGACCGCTCCGGTCAGACGGCGTCCGCCAGCGACAGCGTGTGCAGCTGCTCGGGCGGCCCCGGCCTGGCGTAGTACCAGCCCTGTGCCGTGTCGCAGCCCAGCCGGCGCAACTGCTCCGCCTGTGCCCCGGTCTCCACGCCCTCCACCGTCACGGCCAGCTCCAGGCTGTGCGCCAGGGAGACGATCCCCTCGACGATCTTCAGATCGACCGGGTCGGCGGGATGCTGCTGCATTCCCTGGGTGAAGGAACGATCCAGCTTGAGCACGCTCACCGGCAGCCTGCGCAGGTTCGCCAGGTTCGAGTAGCCCGTGCCGAAGTCGTCGAGCGCGATGTCCACGCCCATCTCGGCGAGCTGGCGCAGCGGCTTGAGCAGATCCTCGTCGGCGCCGATCAGCGCCGACTCCGTGACCTCCAGGCAGAGCGAGCCCGGCGGGAGCCCGATCCGTTCCAGCACCTCGACCGTGTCGGCGACGAGTCCGGGGTGGTGGAGCTGGGCCGGGGAGAGGTTCACATTGATCCGCAGCGGTCCGCCGAGCGCGCCCTCCGGCAGCTCCTGCTGCCAGAACCGGGCCTGCCGTACGGACTGTTCCAGCACCCAGCGGCCGAGGGGCACGATCAGCCCGGTGTGCTCGGCGAGCGGGATGAACCGGTCGGGGCCGAGCACGCCGTGCTGCGGGTGGGACCAGCGCACCAGCGCCTCCGCGCCGTGCACGGTGCCGTCGTCGAGATCGACCAGCGGCTGGTACTCGATGAAGAACTCGCCGCGCTCCAGGGCCGTCGGCAGCGCCGTGGTCAGCCCGTGCCGGGTGATGGCGCGGGCGTCGGCCTCCGGATCGGCCACCTCGTAGCGGTTGCCGCCCGCCGCCTTGGCCCGGTACATCGTGATGTCCGCGCTGCGCAGCACCTCGGCGGGGCTCCGCCCGGCCGACGGCCCCTCCACGATGCCGATGGAGCCGCGCACGGTGAACTCCCGGCCTTCCAGCCGGATCGGCGTGGCCAGCACATTGAGGATCCGGGAGGCGAGGTCGGTCACCTTGCCCTCGGTGCCGGGCCCGGTGGTCAGCGCCACGAACTCGTCGCCGCCGATCCTGGCCACCATCTCGCCCTGCGCGGTGGCGCACGACTGGAGCCGGTCCGCGACCTCGACCAGCAGCCGGTCGCCCGAGGAGTGGCCGAGGCTGTCGTTGATCGCCTTGAAGCCGTCGAGATCGAGGTAGCAGAGGCCGAAGCGCGCGTCGTCGCCCGCGGCGAGCGTCTTCTCCAGCCGCTCGAAGAACAGCGTCCGGTTGGGCAGTCCGGTCAGCGCGTCGTGGGTGGCCTCGTACCGCAGCCGCAGATTGAGCAGCCGCCGCTCGGTGGTGTCCTCCATCAGCGCCAGCTGGTACTGCGGGGCGCCTTCGGCGTCCCGGAGCAGCGAGAGCGTCAGATTGGTCCAGAGCACGGTGCCGTCATTGCGGTAGAACGCCTTCTCGACCCGGAAGTGTTCGCGTTCCCCGCGCACCAGTTCGCTGTACATCCGCCACACATGGGGCGAGTCCTCGGGGTGGACCCATTCGCTGATGTTCCGGCTGCGGACATGGTGTTCGAGCCCGCCGAACATCTGGGTGAGGGTGTCGTTGACCTCCAGTACGTTGCCGTCGAGGTCACCGATGCCGATGCCGATGGCCGCGCCCTCGAACACCGCGTGGAAGCGGGTCTGCGTGGCGTGGAGCGCGTCCTCCGCGTCGCTGCGCGCCGCGAGCGCGGAGCGCGCGATGGCCTCCTGCTCGGCGAGGGTGCGCTCGCGCAGCGCCTGGGCGTACGCGGCGGCCAGCGTGTGCTGGAGGCGGGCGCACCGGGCGCGGCTGTCCTCCGCGGGGAGTGCGTCCGTACCGCAGTAGAGGATCAGGTACGAGTCGATGACGCCGAGCGTGCGGTTCAGGGCCTCGGGGTCGGTGCAGTGCGCGGCGACCAGGCCGGCGCCGACGGTTCCGCCGGGCGTGGTGTCGAAGGAGCGCGCGTGCAGGGCGTCGCGCAGCAGGCGGGCCAGCGGCAGCAGGCACTCCTCGAACTCGGCGCGGGTGAGCGGTGTGGCCGTCGCCGGGAAGATCGCGCGGCTCCAGATCGTCGCGAACCGTCTGAGCCGGTCCTCCAGGCCGTCCGGGTCCGCCGGGCCCGCGGCCTCTTCCGGCACGCTCACGCCGTACGTCCCACTCCGGCGAAGCCCGAATAGGCGTACGGATCCTCCTGGTCGGCGGGGTCGGCGGGGCGCCAGTCAGGCATGGAGACCACGCCGGGCTCGACCAGTTCGAAGCCGTCGAAGAACCGGGCTATCTGCTCGCGGGAGCGCATCACCAGCGGATTGCGGATGTCCGAGTAGACGGCGACGGAGGCCTCCGTGTCCTCCTGGGGGACCGGGACGCCGTCGTACGAGGCGTGGGTGATGGTGAGGAGGCTGCCGGGGGCGAGCGCGTCCCGCAGCTCGGCCACCGCCCGGTAGGGCTGGTCCTTGTCCTCGACGAAGTGGAGGACGAAGTTGAGCAGCACCGCCACGGGCCGCTCCAGGTCGAGCAGTGCCGCCGCCTCCTGGCTGCGCAGGATCTTGCCGGGCTCGCGGAGGTCGGCGTTGACGACGTCGGCGTTGGGGTTGCCTTCGAGAACGGCCCTGCTGTGGGCCACGGCGACCGGGTCGTGATCGACATAGAGCACGGTGGCGTCCGGGTCGAGCGCGGCGGCGACCTCGTGCACATGACCGGCGGCCGGAATACCCGATCCGATGTCGAGGAACTGGCTGATGCCCTGCGCCGAGGCGAATTCCACCGTGCGGCGCATGAACGCGCGGTTCGCTTTCATGATCTTGGGAAGTCCCGGCATGAACTCCATCGCCCGGCGAGCGGCCTCCCGGTCCACCTCGAAATTGTGCGAACCGCCCAGATAGTAGTCATACATACGGGAAACGCTCGGCACCGAAAGGTCGATGCCCTGCGGGGCCCAGGCGGGACGCTCCATCGATGTCTCCAACAAGTCGCCACGGAGTGCGGCCTGACAGCGGCCGGTTGTTCGAGCCGAGGCTACTGATCGACCGCCAAGAGAGCGAGCCCAAACGGAAATTAGCGATCCGTTCTTGGTCACATACAGTCGGCATGTGCATGTGGTCCGCCGCCACACCGAGGAGTGTGGCGGCGGACCATGGGGCCGGAGGCGCGGCGTGGGGACTACTCGGACGCTCCGACCAGCTCATTGTCGGGAGATACGGCGAACCAGGTGCCGCCGACGCCCTGACCATTGGTGTCACCGGGCTTCTTGTCATTGGCGAAGGTATAGATGGGCGAGCAGTTGAGGGTCTGCTGCTTGATTCCGTCGGGCCGGTCGAAGGTGACGAAACCCTTCGTGGTGACACCGTCGACGTCGTTCTTGGCGACGGGGGCGACCACCGGCCACTTGTCGAGGCAGGCGCCGGTGCAGGCGGTCTTCATGGGCCACGCGGTGTCCTTCGTGAACCGGTAGACCGTCATGCCGTTCTTGTCCACCACGATGTCGCCGAGCTTCGGGTCCTTGCGGACCGAGAGGCCGGCGAGGTCCCCCGAGGGCTCCTCGGCGGAACCGGAGCCGCCCTCGGCCGCCGCCGGGGAGGCCTTCTTGCCGTCGGGGGCGGACGCGAACCAGGTGCCACCCACGTTCTGGCCGTTGGCGTCGCCGGGGCTGGTGTCCTTGACGTACCGGTACATCGGCCAGCCGTCGACGGTGAGCTGCTTGGTCCCGTCGGTCCTGGTGATCTCGCCGAGCAGGGAGGCGTCGGTCCCGGCGGCGGCCTTGGCGTCGCCCGCGGCCACGACGGGCCAGGTCTTGGCGCAGTCGCCCTCGCAGTTGGACTTCGGCGGCTCCGGCGTGTCCTTGTCGAAGCGGTAGAGCGTGAAGCCCTCACTGTCGGTGAGGACCTTGCCCAGCTTCTTGCTGTCCCACACGGCGAGCTGGCCCGCGGGCTTGGCGGCTGCCGCCGTACCGGCACCGGCACCGGCAGCCCCCGGCGCACCGGCGCCGGGTGCCGCCTCGTATCCGCTCCCGCTGCCCGCGGCGCCGGCCGGGTTCGCGGCGCCGACGGACTGTCCGTTGGTGTTGGTTCCCTGTTCCTGACCGCACGCCGTCGTCAGGGCCAGTACGGCCGCCGCGGTGGCCGCGAGCGAGGCGTTCCGCCAGGTGTTCATGTCAACTCCCGTTATCCATGGGCTGGTTGAGGCGCTCAGATGCGCTGCTCATGGTCCTAAGTACGGAGCGGAGGCACCCTCTTGTTCAACGCGGCCGGAAAAAACTTTCGAGACGTGTTCTTGGCGCCGCCAAATACCCCCTATCCGGGGGAATCCGACCAACTTCCGGCGTGCCGGGGCCCGATGGGGAACAAGCTCCTGCCCGTGCATGGATCGCTCGTCGGACGGCTGCTCGCGGCCGCCGCTCTCATCTCGCTGTCGGCCGCCGCCCCGGCGCCCGCCGCGGCGGACAGTTGCGCCTACGCCTCGGCCGGTCAGGGCGGCACGGGGTGGGCGGTGGCCGTCGCGGGCGGCGGCGACTGCCGGCCGAAGCCGCCACCGCCCCCGCCACCCGAGCCACCGCCGAAACCACCGCCGCCGCCCACTCCCCCGCCGCCTCCTCCCCCGCCACCACCGCCACCGCCGCCGCCCTCCCCGCCTCCCCGGCCGACGCCGCCGCCACCTCCCGTGGTGGTCACGCCGAAGCCGCCGCCCGTCGTCCGGCCGACGCCACGGCCGCCCCGGCCGGCACCGGCACCGCCGCCCGCCGCGGCGCCCCGCCCCCGGCCGGTGGCCGTCGCACCGGCGCCGGCGGTGGTCACACCGGAACCACCCCCGCCCCCGCCCGCCCCGTCGCCGAGTCCCAAGCCGACCCCGACGGCCGCACCGTCACCGACCGCCGTGGCCCTGCCCGCCTACCACCCGGCGACTCGTCCCCAGCCACCCGGCGGCAGTTCGCCCGTCGTCCGGATGCTCCTGATCACGGCTCCCGCCGTGCTCGCCGCGGCCGTGCTGCGACCCCGCTCCCGCCCCCGTTCCCGCTGATCCACGGAGGTCCCATGTCGGACTGGCTCGTCCTGGGCATCGCGATGGCCGCCGCCTGCGCGGTCGTCCTCACCATCGTCATCTTCAACAACCGGGACGTCGACGAGGACGACGACCCCAGCGAGACCCCCGGCGTCATGGACTACATGACGATGATGATCGGCGTGGTCTACGCCATCGTCCTCGGGCTCGCGATCGCCGGGGTCTGGGAGGCCAGGGGCGCCGCCCAGGAGTCCGTGCGCCAGGAGGCCCAGGCACTCCACGAGATCCGGCAGCGCGTACAGGTCTACCCCACGGCGGTACGCGAGCAGATCCGCGGCGACGTCGACGCGTACGTCTCGTACGTCGTGCGCACCGAGTGGCCGCACATGTCCGAGCACGAGACGCTCAGCACGAAGGGCACCCAGCTCTTCGACCGACTGCGCACCGACGTCACCCGGTACGCGCCCCGGACCGACCTGGAGGGGCAGGCCTACCAGCCGCTGGTCGACCAGGTGGCCGCCGCCGACGACGCCCGGGGCGCCCGCGGGCAGAACGCGGGGGACACGATGCCGGGGGTGGTCTGGTTCGGCCTCATCATCGGCGCCGTGGTCACCGTCGGAATGATCTTCGTCCTGGGGATCCGCCGCTCGTTCCGCGAACTGCTGCTTGCGGGGGTCTTCAGCGTGCTGATCGCCTTCCTCCTCTTCCTCATCTGGGACTTCGACGCCCCGTACGGACGCGGCATCGGGGCGACCACGGCCCCCTTCCTCGATCTCTTCCCGGGCACCGGCGGCTGACCGGCGGCGGGCGGGGCACGGCCGTCGTCCGCCCGGGGGACGGCCGTGCCCCGTTCGCCCGTCAGCGATCGCGGCCGTGATAGGCCACGCCTAGCGTTTCCGGCATCGAGGCGCATGTACGGCTTCTGTGGAAATAGGTTCCACTGCTGCTCCTCGGGGACCCGGAGGCTCATCATGCGCGCGATACGTGCCACTACCACCGCTCTGCTGGGAGTGGCCGCACTCGCCGCGACGGCGCCCACCGCGGCGGCGGCCGTGCACGGCGGGGCCACGCCGTTCGGCTTCACGGTCACCCCCTCCACCGTCGCCCCCGGCGGCAGGGTGACCCTCGGCGTGACCAACTGCGCGTCCTCCGCCACCGTGTCCTCCGCCGTCTTCGACACCGTGACCGTCCCCTCGGGCCGTACGGCCGCCGCCACCGTGGACTGGGACGCGAAGCGGGGCGCGGTGTACCAGGTCTCCTTCACCTGCAACGGCACGACCGGCCGTACCAACCTCACCATCGCGAGGGCGGCGAGCACCCCGACCGGCGCACCGACCCGGGCGCCGACCCGCGCACCGACCCGGGCACCGACGGTGGCCGCCACCAGCGTCGCGCCCGCCGGGGTACGCGGCGGTCTGGGCGGCAGCGTCGGCGGGGTCGGCTCGGGTGAACTCGCCACGGGCACGGCGCTCGTGGTGGCCGCCGCGGCCGGGAGCGCCTGGACCGTACGCCGCCGGACGGAGGGCCGCGCCCACTGACGGTGTTCCCCGCCGTCGTCCCTTCGAGCGCCGTCCGCCCCTCGAATCGCGCACCGTCCGCCCCGTGAACGCCCGTCGCCCCGAGCCGCTCTCCGGCTCGGGGCGACGGGCGTTCGGGCTCTTCCCGGCCCGACGGGGCGGCCCTGGCCGTGGCGGACCGCCGGGAGGGCCCGGTCAGACGCCCGCGGCGAGCGCCCGGCGACGGCGGGCGAGGAACACCGACCCACCGACGGCGCCCACGGCGACCAGCCCACCCCCCAGCGCCATCTCCGTGGAACTGGGACCGACGGAACCCCCGAGCCCGCCGAGCGCCCCGCGCCCCTCCACCACCCGGAACTGATGCGTGACGGTGCGCGGGTCGTCACTGCACCGGACGGCCAGGTTGTAGTGGCCGGGCGTGGTGAAGTCATGGATCCTGGCGCGGGCCGAGGAGTGCCCCGAGGAATTGACGGACAGTTCGACCCGGGAAAAGGCGTTGGACGTGACCGTGCCTCCATGGCCGCAGCCCTCCACACGGATGTGGAGCGTGCCGCCCCGGTGCACCTCGAACGGGTCGACGGAGACTTCGCGGGGGCCATTGGTGGCGCCGGCCAGCGGGGCGGAGAGCGCCACGGCCGCGCAGGCGGTCGCGGTCACCGCGAGAGCGCGTGAAGCACGCATCGTTGAACCTCCAGCGGAAGACGCCCCAAAGCGGCGCTCCGGGAAATTCGACGAGAACGCCTTCCATGACGAACCCTCACCGGGCAACCGGAAACGCGCATTTCGACCGCGCGTGCACAGGTACCGCGACACGCCGTCGGAAGGGCCGCTCCGCAGGGCCGAGCCGCAGGTCACGGACCGTCAGAAATTTTGTCGGCCGCATTACTCGGTTGGGGCGGTGCGCTGACCCGCCCGGGGTATTCCCGGCGCGGGCCTCACCCGTTCGCCCGCTCCTGATCGCCGGTCGGCCGCTCCGCCCTTACCGTGCCTCCAGGTCGCCCACGAAGGGAGAATTATGGGCCAGGACCATCACGCCCCGGAGTCGAGGAAGCGCTCGCCGTGGGGCGTACTGGCTCTCGTCATGCTCACGGGGATCGCCCTGATGCGCAACGGGGTGGACGCACCGCTGGGGCCGCCGCAGCCGGCGTCCGCGGCGGCGCCGGTCAGCAGGCCCGACCCGGCCGCGCTCGCCATTTCCGCCGTGCCGGACGTCAAGCCCCTGCCGTACGCCCCGATGTCCCGGATCCGCATCGAGGCGATCAAGGTGGACGCCCCGGTGATGGACGTGGGTCTCGACCCGGACGGCTGGATCGCCGCCCCGCCGCCGCAGGACCCCAATCTGGCCGGCTGGTACCAGAACGGGGTGTCACCGGGGCAGCGCGGCACCGCCGTGGTGGTCGGCCATGTCGACAACCAGGCGGGTCCCACCGTCTTCTACGGGCTGGGGGCCCTGGCGAAGGGCCGGCATGTGGAGGTCGACCGGTACGACGGCACGACCGCGGTGTTCGAGGTGTACGGGGTCGAGGTCTTCGCCAAGAACGACTTCCCGGGTTCGCGGGTCTACGGCGACACCGGCCACCCCGAGCTGCGGGTGATCACCTGCGGCGGCGGCTACTCCAGGGCCGGGGGGTACGACGGCAACGTCGTCGTCTTCGCCCGGATGGTCGGCACGCGCTGACGGTACGGGGCCGGCCCCACCCCGGGACCGGCCCCGTACCCCTCCTCCCGTCCACCACTCCCCTCCGCTCCTCTCCGCTCGCCTCCCCCTCCTCCCGGCTCAGCGGTGCGGCACCGCGATGCGGTAGCCCCCGTCCAGCAGCCTGGGCAGATAGCGGCGCAGCGCCGCCACGCTCTGCGAGCGGTCGCCGCCCGCGTCGTGCGAGAGGATGACGACACCCGGGCCCGCGCCGTCCAGCACCCTGCGCACGATCGTGCCGGTGCCCGGCGTGGTCCAGTCGAGGGTGTCGACGGTCCAGGCCAGCGGTTCCATGCCCATTTCCGCGCCGAGTTCGAAGGAGTGCCGGTTCCAGGCACCGTACGGCGCGCGGTACCAGAGCGGCGTGGCCCCGACGGTCTCCTCCACCACCTCGCTGGTGCGCTCCAGTTCCCCGCGGATCCCGGAGCGGGTGAGCTTGGTCATCTGCGGATGCGACCAGGAGTGGTTGCCGATGACATGGCCGTCGTCGGCGATCTCCCGCAGCAGATCGCGGTGGACGTCGGCCATCTCGCCGCAGACGAAGAACATCGCGCGGACATCGTGGTCGCGCAGGGTGCGCAGGATGCCCGGGGTGTACGCGGGGTCGGGCCCGTCGTCGAAGGTGAGCACCATGGTGCGGCCCAGATCGGGCAGTTCCAGGAAGGGCCTGTGGCGCACGGGGGGCAGGGGTCTGCCGACCCCGGTCCGCCCGCCCTCGGTCAGGGGCTGGAGCCGGTACGTGGAGGGCCGCAGACCGACGGCGGCCGGCGCCCCCGCGGCACCTGGCCCTACGGCGCCCGGCCCCGCGGCGCCCGGTGCCGGCAGGTCCGGGCCGGCCGGAGGCGGCGGCCCGGCGGGGCGGCCTGGTGTGCCGGCCTCTCCGGTGCTGAGCAGCCGGGCGGTGACCGCGACACCGAGACAGGCGGCGAGCCGGAGCATCCCACGGCGCCCCAGAATCATCTGATCCTTTTTCATGACCAATGGTTCATACGGCGGATCGGCCACGCCGTTCACCAACACCGGTTATCCCGGGGAAAGCACCCGATGGGATGAGGGGCGGAGCGGAACTCACCCCCCGCGCACCAGCGGGAACGGCAGTGTCTCACGGATGGTCAGCCCGGTGAGAAACATGACGATCCGGTCCACCCCCAGCCCCAGACCGCCGGTGGGCGGCATCGCGTACTCCAGCGCCGCCAGGAAGTCCTCGTCGAGCTCCATCGCCTCGGGGTCGCCGCCCGCGGCGCGCAGGGACTGCTCGGTGAGCCGCCGCCGCTGCTCCTCCGGGTCGGTCAGCTCGGAGTAGGCGGTGCCCAGTTCGGTGCCGTACGCGACGAGGTCCCACCGCTCGGCGAGCCGCGGGTCGGCCCGGTGGCCCCGGGCGAGCGGCGAGACGTCGGCCGGGAAGTCCTTGTAGAAGACGGGCTCCCCGGTCCTCTCCTCCACCAGCCGCTCGTACATCTCCAGCACGACCTCGCCCCGCGTGTCGTCCGGGGTGTGCGGCACGCCCGACCGGTCGCACAGCCTCCGCAGCGCCGCCTCGCCGGTACCGGCGCCGATCTCCTCGCCGAGCGCTTCGGACAGGGCCCCGTACACCGTTCTGACCGGCCAGCGCCCCGACAGGTCCACCTCGGCGGTCCGGCCGTCGGGTCCCTTCCTGCGGGCGACCGGCGCGCCGAAGGCGGCGGTCGCCGCGCCCTGGATCAGCTCACGGGCCAGATCGAGCATCACCTCGTAGTCGGCGTACGCCTGGTACGCCTCCACCATGGTGAACTCGGGATTGTGCTTGGCGGAGACGCCCTCGTTGCGGAAGGTGCGGCCCAGTTCGAAGACCTTCTCCAGGCCGCCGACGCAGAGCCGTTTGAGATAGAGCTCGGGCGCGATCCGCAGGGTGAGGTCGAGGTCGTAGGCGTTGCTGTGGGTGGTGAACGGCCGGGCGTTGGCGCCGCCGTGCACCCGCTGGAGCACCGGCGTCTCGACCTCCAGATAGCCGCGGTCCAGCAGCCCCTGTCGCAGCGCCCGGACGACGGTGGAGCGGACGCGGACGACCGTACGGGCGCCGGGCGTGACCATCAGGTCGAGCGCGCGCAGGCGGACCCGGGCCTCGGGGTCGGTGAGGCCGTGCCGTTTGTCGGGCAGCGGGCGCAGGCAGAGGCCGGTGAGCCGCCACTCGGTGACGAAGACGGAGAGCTCGCCGAGGTCGCTGGCGCCGATCTCCCCGGTGGCGGTGAGCTGGTCCCCCAGGTCGATGTCGGCGGTGAAGCGGCGCAGGGACGCCGCGCCGGCCGTGTCGCGGGCCAGGACGAGCTGGAGGTCGCCGGACCAGTCGCGCAGGACGGCGAAGACGACACCGCCGAAGTCGCGCAGCGCCATCACCCGGCCGGCGACGGTGGCCCGTTCGCCGGTACGGGAGCCGGCGGGCGGCGCGGGGTGCGCGGCCCTGATCCCCGCCAGGGTGGCGGTGGGGGGCGCCACGCCGACGGGGTAGGGATCCGTGCCCGCCGCGCGCAGCCGTTCCGCCTTGCGGTGGCGGATCCGTATCTGCTCGGGCGCCCGGCGCTCCCGCGCGGCGGTCACGGTGCCCGGCTCCGGCAGCCGCAGCGCCTCGATGGCGGGCAGCCCAGCGGTGGTGGCCGGTCCCGCGACGCGGGTACGGGCGCGCCACCGGCCCCGGGTGGCCCGCAGGCCGGGGACGGTGACGAAACCCTCGGCGATACCGGAGGCGAGGGCGATCCGGGCGAGGGAACCGGCGTCGCCGTAGCAGAGGAAGCGGGGGAACCACCGTGGCCGGTACTTGACGTTGGAGCGGTACAGGGCTTCGAGCTGCCACCAGCGGGAGAAGAAGAGCAGCAGCCTGCGCCAGAACCGCAGCACGGGGCCCGCGCCGATCCGGGCGCCCTCCTCGAAGGCGGCGCGGAAGACGGCGAAGTTGAGGGAGATCCGGCGGACGCCGAGCGAGCGGGCCTGGTCGCACAGCTCGGCGACCATGAACTCCATGACGCCGTTCGGGGCGTCGCGGTCGCGTCGCATCAGGTCGAGGGAGACGCCGTCGGGGCCCCAGGGGACGAGGGAGAGCAGGGCGATCAGGGTGCCCTCGGCGTCCCGTGCCTCGACGAGCAGGCACTCCCCGTCCCCGGGGTCGCCGAGCCGGTCGAGCGCCATGGAGAAGCCGCGTTCGGTGTCGGTGTCGCGCCAGGCGTCGGCGCGGTCGATGATCTGGTCCAACTCCGGCCGCGTGAGCGCCGAGTGCCGGCGGATCCGGACGGTGGCGCCGGTCCTGCGGACCCGGCCGACGGCCTGCCGGACGACCCGCATCTCGGGCCCGGCCAGGTCGAACCGGTCGGGCAGGAGGATCGCCTCGTCGCCGAGCTGGATGGCGCCGAGCCCGGCGCGGGCGTAGGCGGTGGCGCCGTCCTCGGAGGCGCCCATGACCGCCGGGGCCCAGGCGTAGCGCCGGGCGAGGTCGAGCCAGGCCTCGATGGCGGGGGCCCAGGCCGCGCGGTCGCCCACCGGGTCGCCGCTGGCGAGGGCGACACCGGTCTCGACGCGGTAGGTGACGGCGGCCCGGCCGTTCGGCGAGAAGACGACGGCCTTGTCGCGGCGGGTGGCGAAGTAGCCCAGCGAGTCCTGGGCTCCGTACGCCCCGAGCAGGGCGCGGATCCGGGGTTCCTCGTCCCCGTGCAGGGCGGACTCGATGCGCTGCGAGCGGAAGAGGGTCGCGGCCGCGGTGAGCAGGGCGACCGCGCCGAACAGGCCGAGGACGAAGGAGACCGGGTGGGGCGGACGGCCGTCGAAGACGCCCTCGGAGACCAGTCCGCCGAGCACCCGGTTGGCGGCCCACAGCAGGTGCTGGCTGCCCGCGAGGGTGCCGGGGAAGGCCGTGACCAGTCCCCAGCCGGCCAGTACCCCGGCAGCCAGCCCGAGGACCAGGACGAGCAGTGCCCTGAGGACGGAGCCGTGGCGGGTCTCCGCGTAGAAGTGGCGGCGCGCCAGGAGCAGCACGGAGATCGCGACGGCGCAGAGCAGGAGGTTGGGCAGCCACTCCCATTCGGCGGCGGTCACCAGCAGCAGGTCGCCGAGGACGAGCAGTCCCAGATAGACGATCACCAGCCACCAGGCGACCTTCTTCCTGGCGCCGACGGCCGCGGCCAGGAGCAGCAGGAAGACCGCGTAGGCGAGGTTGTCGCTGAGCGGGACGACCACGGTGTCGAGGAAGCGGGTGACGGGGGCGAGCAGCCGGCGCAGCGGGAGGATGAGCGCGATGGCCGCGCAGTACACGCCGAGCCCGACGAAGAGGGCCGCGAGGGCGGCGGGCACGCGGCTCAGGAGACGGCCGGGGGCGGCTGCGGTCCGCCGCGCCCGCTCCGTCCCGCGGCGCGGCCCGCGGTCCGGCCCCCGCTCCGGTGGCCGCTCCTGTCTCCGCCTGCCGACCCTCATGATCAGACTCTAGGCAGACCGGCGTCGGGGTGCCCGTCGGGAGCGGATACCCTGCGTGCCGTGACTCAGCAGCCAACCAAATTCGAACGCGGCACCGACGGTCCGAAGGTGATCGTCGTCGGTGTGGACGGTTCCCAGTCCTCGTTCCGCGCCGCCGCGTACGCCGGTGGTCTCGCCCGGCGGCAGAACGCGCTGCTGGCGATCGTCTACGTACAGCCCGTGCTGACGGCGGGCGCCGCCCTCGGCGCCCCGGTCACCGGGACGACCGGGGAGATCGCCGAGGAGCTGGTGGCGGAGATCCGCGCGTCGGTGGAGCGGGTCAAGGACAGCTGGGACGTCCGCTGGGAGTTCCACACCTTCCACGGGGACCCGTACAACGGCCTGGTCACCGCGGCCGACGAGCTGACGGCGGACGCGGTGGTGGTCGGCGCGTCGGAGTCGGCGGGGCACCGGTTCGTCGGTTCGGTGGCGGTACGGCTGGTCAAGGCGGGACGCTGGCCGGTGACGGTCGTTCCGTAGCGGGGCGCCGGCCCGTGACGGTCGTCCCGTAGCGGGGCGTCAGTCGTCGCCCTCGGTGAGCCCGTCGGCGGCGGCGCCGCGGCTCAGCACCGCCTCGGTGATGGACGACCTGGCCTCCCGGTAGTCGTCGCGGTC
Source organism: Streptomyces sp. NPDC056987 (assembly GCF_042673865.1). Classification (NCBI taxonomy): domain Bacteria; kingdom Bacillati; phylum Actinomycetota; class Actinomycetes; order Kitasatosporales; family Streptomycetaceae; genus Streptomyces; species Streptomyces sp. NPDC056987. The sequence goes on along the minus strand of NZ_JBHURV010000022.1, from coordinate 42,146 downwards.
GGGGTCGTCGCGCAGGGCGCGTGGCAGGCTGACGACGCGCCCGGAGGTGAGATCCATGAGCTGCGGGACGAACTCGGCCTTCTCGACCCGCCAGCGCTGCCCCGGCGCGGCGGGCGGCGCGAAGGTGAATCTGCCGATCGAGCCCTGGTTGCCGCGTCCGTCCTGGTCGCCGTCGTCGTTGGCCATCGTGCCGGCGATCTGGTCGCCCATCCCGTAGATGATCCAGGTCCCGTTGACCTTCTCGTACGCCTGCGGGACATGCGCGTGGGTGCCGAGGATCAGGTCGATGTCGGGGCGGCCGCCGGTGCGGGAGGCGGTGAGCTTCCGGCCGAGATCGAGCTGGTCGTCGTCGGGCTCGGTCTGCCATTCGGTGCCCCAGTGCAGACTGACCACGACGATGTCGGCGCCCGCCGCGCGGGCGGCGCGCGCGTCGGCGACGATCCGGCGCTGCTCGATGAGGTTGACGGCCCAGGGCTGCCCTTCGGGGAACGGCTGGTCGTTGGTGCCGAAGGTGTACGCGAGCTGGGCGACCCGGGCGCCGCCGCTCGCGGTCAGCAGGGCCGGGCGGCGGGCCTCGGCGGCGGAGCGCGCCGAGCCCGTGTGCTTCAGCCCGGCCTTGTCGAAGGCGTCGAGGGTGCGGCGTACGCCGTCGGCGCCGTCGTCCAGGGTGTGGTTCGAGGCGGTGGAGCAGGAGTCGTAGCCGGTCGCGCGCAGGCCCGCGGCGATCTGGGGCGGGGAGACGAAGGCCGGGTAACCGGAGAACGGTCCGTCCTCCTCGCCGTACACGGTCTCCATGTGGCAGATCGCCAGACCGGCCCCGGAGACGACCGGTCTCACCCCGGCGAGCATGGGCCGGAAGTCGTATCCGTCGCCGTCGTCCGAGGCCTCGTTGCCCCAGGCGATCACGGAGTCGTGCGGCAGGACGTCGCCCGAGGCGACGAGGGTGAAGCCGCGCTGCGGGCCGGAGCCGGCCGCGCCCGAGGGGGACGTGGCGCCGTGCCCCGGCGGCCCGTGGGGGACGGCCGGCCGGCCGGGGGCGCTGCAGGCCGCCATGGTGCCGAGGAGCAGCGCGGCGGCGGCCACGGCTCCCTGTCGCATGCGCTGGGTCATCGGGGAGGCTCCGGTTTCGGTGTCACGGTCCATGTCGCGGTCGCTGGAGCGATACGGACAGAAGAGGGGATAAGAGGGAATTTCATCCCGATAAATCCATATATTCATATAAGCGCATGTCAATGAACCAAGCCGACAGCACACCCGAAAGGGCCCGAACGCCACCGGGCGACCGTTCACCGCACCACTCGCCGCAGTGAGCGACCGCTCGTCGCAGATCTCGGTACGCGCCCTGTCCCTCGGCGCCGCCATGCGTTCGGATACGGCAGGCGGCAGCGAATCACCGCAGGACAGCGACCCCGACGGGAAGGGCGGTCAACGATGACCACCGCCACGGAGACGACCGACGAACGGGCGCTGGCGGAGCTTCAGCGCGACCACGGCCCCGCCCTGCTCAACTTCCTGCTGGGACTGACCTACGGCGACCGGCAGCGCGCCGAGGATCTGCTCCAGGAGACGCTGGTACGGGCCTGGCTCCACCCCGAGGCGTTCGAAGGGCCCTTCGAGTCGATGCGGCCGTGGCTCTTCACCGTCGCCCGCAGGCTCGCGATCGACGCGCGCAGATCACGCCTCGCGCGCCCCCCGGAGGTCAGCGACGGGATCCTCGCCGCCACCGCCGACCCCGAGGACCGCACCGAGAGCACGGTCGCGGCGCTGGACGTACGCCAGGCGGTGCGGACGCTGAGCCGCGAGCACCGCGCGGTGCTCGCCCAGATCTACTTCCGCGGACTGAGCGTGAACGAGGCGGCGCGGGCGCTCGGCATCCCGCCCGGCACGGTCAAGTCCCGCTCGTACTACGCCCTGCGGGCGCTCTCCCGCGAGCTGCCCGGCTACCGCAGGTCCTCCTCGTCCAGCAGCGCGAGCAGCGACGGTACGTCGGCCACCTCCAGGTAGGCGGCGCCACACGCGTCACACCGCGCGAGGTGGCCCGCGACCCGGCGGTCCTCCGCCGGGCCGAGCGCCTCCAGCACATAGGCGCCCAGAAGCGACCGCACATGCGGACCGGAATCGTCCGCTCCATCGCCGGGCGCGTCACTCTCGGCCTCACCCGTCACAATCCGCTCCCGTCCGCCGCCGGATCCTGCCCTTCTGGCCACGCGGGGCGGTCTCCGCCGGTTCAATGCTCCCTTAAGCACGCTTCGGGGGAAGAAAGGAAGGCGGAAAAGCAATGCGTCCGGAATGTACCGAAGGGGCAGGCAGCGGTGGCCTTCTGGTGCCCATGGCTTGGATGTACGCCGAGTACATCGCCGACGAACTGCTGCGCACCGGTGATCTGATGCCGCCCACGACGCTGGAGTACCGGGCGGGCCGGGACGCGCTCGCCCTGACCATCTTTCTCTCGGACAGTTCGGTGGGCGGCCCGCGGGTCGTGGCCAGGATGGAGGAATGGCGCTCACTGACGGCGTACGGGACCTCCTGGCGGGAGTGGGTGTGCGGGCGCCTGGACCTGCTGGAGGCGGCCGACTTCGAGTCGCCCTCCGAGGTCCGGGACCCGGATCTGGCGCTGGCCGGTGAGGCCTGGCGCTGGCTGGAGGAGACGGAACTGCTGGCGCCGGACCTCGACGCGGTGGGCCCGCCGCGCGGCACCGGGACGGCGTGGCGCGGGGGCGGGGCCGCGGCGGAACCGGCGGCCGGCTGCGGGGAGTTCGCCGACGGACTCCCCGGCGGGTTCGCCGACGGGGCCGCCCACGGGTGCGCGGGAGAGGAGGAGGGTCCGCAGGTGTGGACGCCGGCCTGGCAGCTCGGGCTGCCGCTCGGCCATCTCGCGATCCATCTCTTCTGACCCGGCCGTCTCCTCTGCTCCTGCCGTCTCCTCCGATCCGGCGGGCCGGTGCCGAGCGCGCCCGGCGGGACCGGCGCCCGGTCAGGTGCCGTGCACTCCGGCGCGGTACTTGGGCACCCGTACCGTGATCTTCGTGCCCGCGCCGACGCCGGTCTCGATGACCAGGCCGTACTCGTCGCCGTAGACCTGGCGCAGCCGTTCGTCCACGTTGAGCAGCCCGATACCGGTGGAGGCGTCGCCCTCGCCGCGCAGGATCCGGCGCAGCCGGTCCGGCTCCATTCCGACGCCGTCGTCCTCGATCACCACCTCCGCCTCGGCGCCCGCGTCGAGCGCGCTGATGGTGATACGGCTCGTGGTGACGGCCCCTTCGAGACCGTGCTTGACGGCGTTCTCGACCAGGGGCTGGAGACAGAGGAACGGCAGTGCCACCGGCAGCACTTCGGGGGCGATCTGCAGTGTGACCGAGAGCCGTTCACCGAACCGGGCCCGGACCAGCGCCAGATACTGGTCGATCGAGTGGAGCTCGTCGGCGAGGGTGGTGAACTCACCGCGCCTGCGGAACGAGTAGCGGGTGAAGTCCGCGAACTCCAGCAGGAGTTCACGGGCCCGCTCCGGGTCGGTGCGGACGAACGAGGCGATGGCGGCCAGCGAGTTGAAGATGAAGTGCGGGGAGATCTGCGCCCGCAGCGCCTTGATCTCCGCCTCGATCAGCCGGGTGCGGGAGCGGTCCAGCTCGGCGAGTTCGAGCTGCACGGAGACCCAGCGGGCCACCTCCCCGGCCGCCCGCGCGAGCACCGCGGACTCGCGCGGCGCGTAGGCGATCAGGGTGCCGAGCACGCGGTTGTCCACGGTCAGCGGGGCGGCCACGCCCCAGCGCAGCGGGCAGTCGAGATCGTCGCAGCCGTCCGTGAAGGCCGTGCCGCGCCCGCTGGCGAGCAGCCCCTCGACCCGCTCCATCGCCCGCCCCGCGTGGTGCCCGCCGAGCCCGTCCCAGGCGAGGACGCCCTCCCGGTCGGTGAGACAGAGCGCGTCGGTGCCGAGCAGGGAGCGCAGCCGGTGGGCGGCCTTGCCCGCGCTCTCCTCGGTGAGTCCGGCCCGGAGCGGGGGCGCGGCGAGCGAGGCGGTGTGCAGGGTCTCGAAGGTGGCGTGCTCGACGGGGGTGCCGACGTCGCTGGTCCGTTCGGGGCGCGCGGTACGGCGCCCGAGGACGAAGCCGCCCGCGAGGAGCAGCGGGCCGAGCACGATCAGTACGGCGAGGGCGGCTCCGCTCATCGGACGCCCCCCGCGCTGTCCCGGCCGCCCGCCATCAGGGTCTCCGGGAGGTGGAAGCGGGTCATGGCGGCGTTGGTGCCGGGCGGTATCCGGCTCCGGGTGGCCAGCGAGACCAGGATCATCGCGAGGAAGCCGACCGGTACGGACCACACGGCGGGCCAGGCCAGCAGCGCGTGCGGCCAGCCGGACCGTACCGTACCGCTCACCGTGATCACCGTAGCCGCGAACGAGAGACCGCCGCCCAGCAGCAGCCCGGCGATCGCGCCGGGCGGGGTGAGCCGCCGCCACCAGATCCCGAGCACGAGCAGCGGGCAGAACGACGACGCGGAGACCGCGAAGGCCATCCCGACGGAGTCCGCCACGGGGATCCCGCTGACCAGCAGCGAGCCGCCGAGGGGGACGGCCATGGCGAGCGGGGTCGCCAGCCGGAAGTCCCGTACCCCGCGCGAGGGGAGGACGTCCTGGGTGAGCACCCCCGCGACGGCCGTCGTCAGTCCGGAGGCGGTCGACAGGAACGCGGCGAACGCCCCGCCCGCGACCAGCGCGCCCAGCAGATCGCCGCCGAGCCCGCCGATCGCGCGCTCCGGCAGCAGCAGAACGGCGGCGTCGGCGTCCGCGCCGCCCGGCAGTCCCGGCACGTACAGCCGGCCCAGCGCGCCGTACACGGGCGGCAGCAGGTAGAACGCGCCGATCAGCGCGAGAACCACCACCGTGGTGCGGCGGGCGGCCCGCCCGTTGGGGCTGGTGTAGAAGCGGACGACGACATGGGGCAGCCCCATCGTGCCGAGGAAGGTGGCCACGATCAGCCCGTAGGTGGCGTAGAGCGGGTGGTCGGCGCGGCCGGCGAGGTCGCCCGTCAGATCGAGGTCCACGGGCGGGCGGCCGTCGCCCTGCCAGGCCAGCAGCAGGAAGATCGCGGGGACGAGGAGCGCGGTGAGCTTGAGCCAGTACTGGAACGCCTGCACGAAGGTGATGCTGCGCATCCCGCCCGCCGCGACGGCCACCACCACGACGAGGGAGACGAGCACCCCGCCGAACCAGCCGGGCGCACCGGTGAGGATCTTCAACGTCAGCCCGGCGCCCTGGAGTTGGGGCACGAGGTAGAGCCAGCCCGCGCCGACCACGAAGACGCTCACCAGCCGCCGCACCGCCCGTGACTCCAGCCGCCCCTCCGCGAAGTCCGGCAGCGTGTACGCGCCCGAGCGGCGCAGCGGGGCGGCGACGAAGACGAGCAGCACGAGGTAGCCGGCGGTGTAGCCGACCGGGTACCAGAGCATGTCGGGGCCGTGCAGCAGCACCAGCCCCGCGACCCCGAGGAAGGAGGCGGCGGAGAGGTACTCGCCGCTGATCGCGGCGGCGTTGAGGGCGGGACCGACCGAGCGGGAGGCGACGTAGAAGTCGGAGGTGGTACGGGAGATCCGCAGCCCGAAGCCGCCGACGAGGACGGTGGCGAGGACGACGACGGCGATCGCCACGGCGGGATGGCTCTGGCTCACGGGGCGGGCCGGCCCTTCACCAGCCGGGCGAAGTCGCGTTCGTTGCGCTCGGCGCGCCGCACGTACCACCAGGCGAGCAGGGTGAGCAGCGGATACGCGGCGAAGCCCAGCACGACCCAGACGGCGGTGGCGTCGCGCAGCGTGGCGAAGGCGAGGGGCAGGGTGCCCGCCACGAGGGCCAGTACCGCGAACGCGGTGAGCCCGGCCCGTAGTTGACTGCGCATCAGGGAGCGGACGTACGCGTCGCCGAGCGCGGTCTGCTCGGCTATCTCCGCCTGGGCGCGGTAGCGCGGCAGGGGCCGTACGCGCCGGGGCTCCCCGGTGACGGTCTCGCGGCGCGGCGCCGCGGGCTCCCCTGCCATGGTGTCTCCTCCCCCGCCGTGCCTTCGTACGCTCCGTGCCGGACGGCCGTACGTTCCGTGCCGCCGTACGCTCCGTGCCGGGCCCCCGGTCCCGCGGCGGCTCGCGCCCGGAGTGTACGCAGCCCGACGATCCGAGGGGAAGGCCCTGGTCAGCGACCGGTCTGCCGCATCAGCAGATCCCTCAGGGCGCGGGCGTGGCGGCGGCTGACGGCCAGCTCCGCGTCGCCGACGCGGACGCTCATCGCGCCCGCGTCCAGCCGCATCTCGTCGATCCTGGCCAGCGCGACGAGATGGCGGCGGTGGATCCGTACGAACCCCCGCGCCCGCCAGCGCTCCTCCAGCGTGGTCAGCGGGATCCGTACGAGGTGGCTGCCGGTGCCGGTGTGCAGCCGGGCGTAGTCGCCCTGGGCCTCGGCGTAGGCGATGTCGTCGACGGCGACGAAGCGGATCACCCCGCCCAGTTCGACCGCGATCTGGTCGGCCGCGGGGGCGGCGGCCGGTGTACGCTCCCCCACCAGCCCGTCGACCCGCCGCACGGCCTCCGCCAGCCGTTCCCTGCGGACGGGCTTGAGGACGTAGTCGACGGCCTTCAGGTCGAACGCCTGGACCGCGAAGCCCTCGTGGGCGGTGACGAAGACGATCAGCGGGGGTTCGGCGAACCCCGCGAGGAGCCGGGCGACGTCGAGTCCGCTCAGCCCGGCCATGTGGATGTCGAGGAAGACGACATCGACGGCGGCGGAGTCGTCGGGCCCGGCTTCGAGGGCCGCGCCGATCCTGCGCAGCGCCTCGGTCGCGCTGGTGGCGCCCTCGGCCCGCCGGATCCGCGGATCGGCCCTGAGCAGGTAAAGAAGCTCCTCCAGGGCCGGTTCTTCGTCGTCCACAGCCAGTACACGCAGCATGACGCCGGAGTGTAGGGGTTAGGTCAGGCTTTCCTTGAATGATTCGGCGCTCCACTGCGTAACAGACAACATGCGGACCTTGGACCTCCATCGCGATGTCGGCGCCTATGCACTGGGCGTGCTCGACGCCGCGGACGCCTTTCGCTTCGAGGATCACCTCATGGAGTGCCCGCAGTGCACCCTGTCGCTGGGTGACTTCGGCGGGGTGAAGACACAGCTCGACCTCTACGCCCGGCAGACCCCGGCCGGGATGGCGCCGGTCGTCGTCGCGGGACCGGAGATGCTGGCGCGGCTGCTCGGGCGTACGGCGGAGGGCCGGCGCCGCAGCCGCAGGCGGCGGCTCGCGCTGGTGGCCGTGGCGGCGGCGCTGGTGATGGGGGGTCCGCTCACCGTCCTCGGGTTGACCCGGTCGACGAGCGCGGGGCCCGCGGCGACGGCGCAGTGGACGGCGTCGGACCACACGACGGGGATGGCCGCGGTGGTGACGACGGCGGCCACCGACTGGGGTACGAACATCGGTCTCGAACTGGTGCGGCCCACCGCCTCCGGGGTCTGCGCGCTCATTGCCGTGGGCATGGACGGCTCCAGCGAGACGGTGACGAGCTGGGGGTCCCGCGCGGAGGACGGCGGGCGGCTGATCACCCGCGGCGGCGCGTCGATGCGTCCCGACGAGATCCACCACTTCGAGATCAGGTCCGGGGACGGCCGCGTCCTGGCGCGGATCGGCGGCGGCTGACGGGGATCGGCGGCTGACGGGGATCGGCGACTGAGGCGGATCGCGGCTGAGGCGGATCAGCGGCGGCCGCGGGGCCGGGCTATTTGAGCAGCCGGGACATCCTCCGGTCGGCGAGCGGCCGGCCGCCCGTCTGGCAGGTGAGGCAGTACTGGAGCGAGGAATCGCTGAAGGAGACCTCCCTGATGGTGTCCCCGCAGACGGGGCACGCCTCGCCGGTACGGCCGTGCACCCGCAGACCGGTCTTCTTCTCCGCCTTGAGCCCGCCTGCGGCGACCCCGCGCGAGCGCTCGACGGCGTCGCCGAGGGTGGTGCGCAGCGCCTCGTACAGCCCGGTGATCTCGTCCTCGGAGAGGTTCTTCACCGGTTTGAACGGGGACATCCGCGCGGCGTGCAGGATCTCGTCGCTGTAGGCGTTGCCGATGCCGGCGATGAGCCGCTGGTCGCGCAGGGCGCCCTTGATCTGGCGGCGCTCCCCGGCGAGCAGCCGGGCGAACGCGGCGCGGTCGAAGGCGGCGTCGAGCGGATCGGGGCCGAGCCGGGCGATGCCGGGGACGTCGGCGGGGTCCCGGACGAGGTGGACGGCGAGGCGCTTGGCGGTGCCCGCCTCGGTCAGGTCGAAGCCGTCCCCCTCGGCGAGCACGGTGCGCCAGGCGAGCGGCCCCTTGCCGGGGCGGGGTGGGGCGCCGGAGAACGAGTCCTTCCAGCGCAGCCAGCCCGCGCGGGCCAGGTGGACGGCGAGATGCAGCCCGCCGGCGTCACGCGTCCCCCGCGCGCCGCCCGCGCCTGTGCCTGCGCCCGCGGTGACGATGTCGAGATACTTTCCGTGGCGGGCGACGGCGGTGACCGTGGTGCCTTCGAGCGCCGAGAGCGGCGGATCGTAGGTCTTGAGGACGTTGACCGTCAGCGGCAGGACCCGGACGATCTCCTTGCCGACCAGGCGGCTGTCGAGAAACGCGCGCAGCGCTTCGACCTCGGGCAGTTCCGGCATGTTTCCAGCGTGCCGCAGGGCCGCGGGGAACGCCCGGCGGGCCGCTCCCCGTTGTACGGGTGATCCGCGGCACATCGGTGGGCCGCGAGGCGTCCGGGGCCGCCCCGGATCCGAATCACCGGGGAAGGGGCCGTCCGCGGCGGAGGGTCCCCGCCCGCAGGAAGGAAGGCCCCACGTGCCCGTACGAGACCGGCGAGCCGCCGTCCGGCCCGCCCTCGTCCTCGACCGGACCGCCGCGCGCCCCCGCGCCGTCGTCCTGGTGCTGCACGGCGGACGCTCGGAGAGCGAGCGCCCGCCCACCCGGCTCAATCTGCCGGGGGCGCGGATGCTGCCGTTCACCCGCGCGGTGCTCCGCGCCACCGAGGGGCACGACGTGGTGGTGGGCCGGGTCCGCTACCGCCACCGGGGGTGGAACGGAACGCGCGCCGACGCCGCCCGGGACGCCCGGCGGGCGCTGGACGAGCTGGAGCAGCTGGTCGGACCGGTGCCCGTGGTGCTCGTGGGGCACTCGATGGGCGGGCGCGCCGCGCTGGCCGCCGCCGGGCACGAGCAGGTCGTCGGCGTGGTGGGGCTCGCCCCGTGGTGCCCGCCGGGCGAGCCGGTGGGGCAGCTGGCGGGCCGCCGGGTCGTACTGCTGCACGGCGACCGCGACCGTACGACGGACCCCCGGGAGAGTGTGGCGCTGGCCGCCCGCGCCCGGGACGCGGGCGCCGAGGCGTGTGCCGTGCTCCTCTCCGGCGGCGATCACCCGATGCTGCGACGGGCCGGCACGTGGCACGCGCTGGGCACCGGTTCGGTCACCGGGCTGCTCGGCCTCGGCCGGTTCCCCGCCGAGGTGGCGGACGCCTTCCTGCGGGCGGCCGCCGGGGAGGAGACGGACCCGGTCCAGCGCGTGTAGGGCCGCTCAGAGGCGGTAGACGCGCCGCGCGGTGCCCCCGAAGACGGCATCGCGCTCGGCCGCGCCGAGCCCGTCGGTGACCGTGCGCGCCGCGTCGAGGACCTCTCCGTACGACGCGGCCAGCCGGCTCACCGGCCAGTCGGAGCCGAACATCAGCCGCTCGGGCCCGAAGGCGTCGAGCGCGACGGCGGCGTACGGACGCAGGTCCTCGGGCGTCCAGGAGTCCCACTCCGCCTCCGTGACCATCCCGGAAAGCTTGCAGACGGTGTTGGGCAGGGCGGCCAGCGCCCGGAAGTGCCCCTCCCAGGGGTCGGTACGGCCCTCGGCGACGGGCGGCTTCCCGAGATGGTCGAGGACGAAGGTGAGGTCCGGGAGGAGCCGGGCGGCCTCCGTCGCGGCGGGCAGCTGGTGCGGGCGCACCAGCAGGTCGTACGCGAGCCCCGCGGCCCCGACGGCCGCCAGTCCGCGCAGCACCTCGGGGCGGAGCAGCCACGCCGGGTCGGCCTCGCCCTCCACCGGGTGGCGGACGGCGGCGAGTTTCCCGCCGCCGGGTCCGGCCCGCAGCACGGCGAGGGCGTCGGCGACGCCGGGCGCGGTGAGGTCGGTCCAGCCGACGACGCCCGCGACGAGTTCGCTGCCCTCGGCGAGGGCCAGGAACTCGGGGGTCTCGGCGGCGACGGCGACGGTCTGGACGAGGACGGTGGCGCCCACCCCGGCGGCGGCCGCCTCGGCGGCGAGCTCGTCCAGGGTGAAGTTCCGGCGGATGGGGTCCATCCGGCTGCCGGTCATCCACTCCTGGGGGCGTACGGACAGGTCCCAGACATGGTGGTGGGCGTCGACGACGGTGGCGGGCGGCATCGGCGTCACAGCTCCCAGACCACGGGCAGTCCGGCGTCCGCGCCGCCCTCGGAGTAGTCGTGCACCACGTCGAGCAGTTCGGCCATCCGGGCCTGCCAGGCGATGTTGACCGGGAGCCGGTCCAGGGCGGCGAGCAGGGCCGCGTAGTCCGCGCACTCCAGCAGGTGGAAGAGGTCGGTTCCGCTGCGCCAGATCGTCCAGGAGGTGGCGCCCGCGGCGCGGATGGCGGCGGTGAGTTCGGCGGGCACCTCGCGGTGGGCCTCCTCGTACGCCTCGATCCGGTCGGCGCGGACCTTGGTGTGCAGGGCGACTCTCATGCGGGGGCTCCGTTCTCGGTCAGCAGTCCCTCGGCGCGCAGTTCGGCCCAGAGGTCGTCGGGGAGGGTCAGGCCGGCGAGTCCGGCCGCGTCCCGTACCTCCGCGGCCGACCGGGTGCCGACCAGGACACTGGCGACGGCGGGATGACGCAGGGGGTAGTGGAGGGCGGCGGCGCGCAGCGGGACACCGTACCGCCGGGTGACGGTGTCCATGCGCAGCGCCCGTTCGACCAGGGCCGGCGGGGCGGCGGCGTAGTCGTAGGTCGCGCCGGGGCGCGGGTCGGCGAGCAGCCCGGAGTTGAAGACCCCGCCGACCACGACGCTCCGGCCGCGTGCCGAGGCCTCGGGGAGCAGTTCGGAGAGCGCCGACTGGTCGAGCAGGGTGAAGCGGCCCGCGCAGAGCACCACATCGGTGTCGGTGTCGCACAGGAAACGGGTGAGCATCGCGGTCTGGTTCATGCCGGCGCCGATGGCGCCGACGGTGCCCTCGGCGCGCAGCCGCTCCAGCGCGGGGTAGGCCTGGGTGAAGGCTTCCTCGGCGTGGTCGTCGGGGTCGTGCAGGTAGACGATGTCGATCCGGTCCAGCCCGAGCCGGGTCAGGCTGTCCTCGATCGAGCGGCGTACGCCGTCGGCGCTGAAGTCCCACACCCTGCGGTGCGTGGCCGGTACGGCGAAGCCGTGGGCGAGGTCGTCGCGCTCGGTGGCGGCGTCACCGGGGACGGGTTCGAGGATCCGGCCGACCTTGGTGGAGAGCGTGTACGCGCTCCGCGGCCGCTCCCGCAGCGCCTCGCCGAGCCGCCGTTCGGAGAGGCCGAGGCCGTAGTGGGGCGCGGTGTCGAAGTACCGGATGCGCGCGTCCCAGGCGGCGTCGACGGCTTCCCGAGCCTGCCCGGCGCCGACCGGGGTGTAGAGATTGCCGATCCCGGCGGCCCCGAAGGACAGTCCGGTCACCCGGACCGTACCGCTGGTCCCGAGCGTGGTGTGCCGCATGCCGCTGCCGCCTCCCGTGTGCCGGCCGACGTGCGTGTGGCGGCGCCCGTGTGCCGGCATCCGTCCGTCGACGTCGGTCCGTCGTCGATCACCCCCCGAATATTCATCGGATGACTGAGGACGTCAACACCTCTGAGGCAGCCTGGGGAGATTTTTCCGGCCCGACCTGTCCGATCTATCCGGCGAGGCCGGTCCATCCGGCGCGACAGACATACGCGACGGACATACGGCGACGGACATATCCGCCGTGGCGGGCCCCGCTCAGCGCGCGGGCCGGTCCGGGACGACGAATTCGCACCATACGCACTTGCCGCTGCCGCGTGACTCCACACCCCAGTCGTCCGCCAGTTCGTCCACGAGCAGCAGCCCGCGCCCCGAGACCCCGGACTCCCCGGGGTCTCGGCGGTGCGGCAGCGCGCTGGACCCGTCCTCGACCTCCACCCGCAGCCGGCGGCCCGCCCCCGCCCCGGACCGCCCGGGCACCGGCCGCCCGGTGTCCGGCGGCTCCGCCCCCGGCCGCCCCGGCCCCCGCCCCTCCGGGCGCGGCACCACCCGGACGACCACGGCGGCGCCGCCGCCGGTGTGCAGCAGGGCGTTGGTGATCAGCTCGTCGGCGGCCAGTTCGATCGCGTCGGAGCGTTCCCCCGCGCCCCACGCGGTGACCGCGGCCCGGATCATGTGGCGCGCGGTGGCCAGCCCCTCGGCGTCGCCCTGCGCGACCTGCTGGTAGAGCCTGCCGCCGGAGCGCGGGGCGCGGGTGCCGCCGCGGCGCAGCAGCAGGACCGCCACGTCGTCCTCGCCGCCGCGCGCGTCCACGACCTCGCAGAGCCGGTCGGCGAGGTGCTGGAGATCGCGCGGCCCGTCCCGTACCAGCGTGGCCAGCGCCCGCATCCCGTCGTCGAGATCGGTGCCCGGCTGCTCCACGAGGCCGTCGGTGTAGAGCAGCAGGGTCTGTCCGGGGTCCAGTTCGACGGTCTCGACCGGGTAGTCGAGCCCGCCGAAGGCGGCGGAGAGCCCGAGCGGCATCCCGCCGGGCAGCGGCAGCCTGCGGCAGGTTCCGTCGGTGTCCCTGAGCAGCGGGTCGACATGGCCGGCCCGGACCAGCTGGACGACCCCGGTGGTCAGGTCGGCCTCGGCGTAGGTGCAGGTCGCGAAGCGTTCGGTGTCCAGCTCGTAGAGGAAGATCGAGGCACGGGCCATCACCGTGGCCGGCTCGTGCCCCTCGGCCGCGTACGCCCGCAGCACGATCCTGAGCTGCCCCATCACGGCGGCGGCGTGGGTGTCATGGCCCTGGACGTCCCCGATGACGGTCCCGACCCGGCCGCCGGGGAGCGGGATCACGTCGTACCAGTCGCCGCCGATGTCCCGGCCGAGCCGCGCGGAGCGGTAGCGCACGGCGATCTCGGCCCCCGGCACGGCGGGGATCCGGCGCGGCAGCATCGCCTGCTGGAGCCCCTCCGCGAGGTCGTGCTCCTGCTCGAAGAGCACCGCGCGCTGGAGGCTCTGGGCGATGCTGCTGCCGAGCGCGACGAGGAGGTTGCGGTCCTCGGCGGTGAAGCCGCTCTTGTCGCGGTAGAGCAGCCCGAGCGCCCCGATGGGCCGCGCCTGGGCGATCAGCGGCAGATAGGCGGCCGCGTTGATCCCGAGGTCGTTGATGTACGGCCAGAGCATGGGGTAGCTCTCCGCGAACTCCTGGGCCGATTCGATGAAGCGGGGCATCAAGGTGCGCACCACCTCGCTCATCGGGTACGCCTCGTCGGTACGGGTGACCCGGGTGCCCGGTACGTACGAGCCCTCGGGGCCCTCGGCGACGAGATGGATGCGGCCCGCGTCGACCAGCCCCATGACCAGGCTGCCGGCACCGAGGTGGGCGAGACCGTGGGACTGCTTGAGGACGTCGATGACGTCCTGGACGGTCCTGGCGTGGGCGAGCGCGGCGGTGGTGCCCTCGACCACGTCGGCGCCCACCCGGCGCAGGACGCCCAGCTCGTGACGCGCGGCCGAGTCGGCGAGCTCCTGCGCCGCGTCGCGGACGAGACCGATCACCCGGCGGGCCCGCCCGGCGGCGTCGCGGCGGATGACGCCCTGGGTGTGGGTCCAGCGCAGGCTTCCGTCCCGGCGCCGGACCCGGAAGTAGGCACCGAACGCCTCGCTGCCGTCCCGCAGCGCCCTGGCCACCAGTTCGTCCAGCCGGATGGACTCGGCGGGCGGAACCCGGACCTCCAACTGCTCGGGGCGGCCGTCGTACTCGCCGGCGCAGAGGTCGAAGACGTCGAGGGCCGGGGCGTCGAGGTGGAGCCGCCCGGCGTCGAGGTCCCAGTCGAAGGTGCCCATCCGGTTGAGGGAGAGGCTGGTGTCGGCGTGGGCGGGCCAGTCGTCGGGGAGCGACAGGGGACCCGCTGCCCGTTCAACCATGTGGACACTCTGTCATCATTTGTCGGATTCTTCGAGTGATCCCGGGAACCCGGGACCGTACGGCGGGACCGTCGGCCCGATCAGCCCGATCAGCCCGGCCGCCCCTGGAAAGCGTCGGTGCCGGGCCGCCCGGCCGCCCGGTCCGCACGGCCGCCCGGCCGCCCGGTCCGCACGGCCGCCCGGCCGCCCGGTCGGCCCGGTCAGCCCCGGAAGGTGGCGGCGCCGGTGCCGGCCGGCCCGTCGGGCAGGACCGGGCCGTCGGACGGGGCCGGCTCGTCCGGCAGGACCGGTCCGTCCGGCTCCGGCGGGAACAGGTCGTCCACGGGCGGGGCGAGGTCGTCGCCGGGCAGCCCGCCCGGCCCGCCACCGGGGGCGTCCTCCGGCAGGGGCACCACCTCGTCGGCGGGGAGCGGCGACTGCTCCGGTACGGCCGGCCGGCCCTCGCGAGCCGGGGCGCCCGACGGCACGGCGGGGCCCGGGGGCGCGGACCGCCCGCCCCCGGGGGCGGCGTCCGGAACGACCACTCCCGGCGCCTTCACCGCCTCGGGATCGGTGATGTCCGCGTCCGGGGCGTACGGGGGCGGCGTCCCGGGGGCCTTGTCCTCACCGCCGTCGGTACCGATCCGCCGCTCGACCCAGGCACGGTCGAGCAGGTCCACGATGACCAGGGCGTCGAGCGGACGCGGGGCGCGGGTGATGACGACGACCCGGTCGGCGGCGTACCCCCGCCAGGGCTCTCCCCGGTAGCTCACGGAGCCCTGGGCGGCGATCGGCGCGCCCAGCGGGCTGCCCCCGGCGCAGCGCACCCTGGGCATGCCGTACTCGTCGACCATGACGGCGGTGCCCGTCTGGAGCACGGACTGGAAGTCGGTGGCCGTTCCGCCGCGGTAGCCGTGGGCCGTGACCCGGACGTCGGCCCGCACCACGACGGGGGTCAGCCCGCGCAGGAAGTCGGGGACGGAGCGCCGGCCGAGCGCGGCGCCCTGCGCGAAGGCGCGGGCCTTCGCCGGGTCCCCGGCGAGCAGGGCGACCTGCCGCTCCACATCGCAACTGGCCGACGGGGAACCGCCGTAGAGGCCGGGGGTGGAGCCGGGCAGGGCGCGCGGTGTCCGGGCGCCCGTGGCCGCCCCCCGCGCGTCCCCGTCGCGGGGGCCCCGCGGGGCGCCCGGACTCCCGGCGCTCCCCGGTTTCCGCTCCGCCGGCGCCGCCGGAACGGGCGGGGCCGCGGTCGAGGAGGTGAAGGGGTCGGGCCCCGGGGCCGCGACGGGCTGGAAGTGCAGATCCTCGGCGCTCGGCACGCTCTCGCCGGCACCACGGACAGCATCGCCGCCTCGGCCACCACCGCCCTGGCCATCACCGCCTTGGCCACCACTCCACCCGCAGCCCGCAGTGATCAGAACGCCCACGGACAGCACCGCGAGCACGGCACCCCGTCGACCGATGGCTGAGCGCACCACAATCTCCCGCCTCTTCCTCCGTGAATATCCCCCTATGTCTTGCCCGAACTCTGTGCACCCCGCAAGCCGGACGGTCGCGACGCACCCGAGACTTGAACGCGTTCAATGAACAACTTACGCTCATGCGGCGGGTATTTGAACGCGTTCAAGTCTGGGGGTGGCGGGGATGTCCGTGCTGGTCAGCCTGATCGTGACGGTGGGCATGACGGTGATCGTGCCGCTGGGCCTGCGTCTGCTGGAGACGCCGGAGCGGCCCGGCACCACCGCTCTGCGCGCGCTACGCCGCCGGTGGCCCCTGCCGGGCCTGCTGGGCGCCGTCTCCCTCTGGCTGCCCCGCGGCGCCCCGGCCGCCGCACTCGCCGCCTGCTACGCCCTCGCCGCCTTCGCCCTGGCACTGATGGCCCTGGGGGCTGTCGTGCGGGTCGCGCGGAACCGGCCCCTCGTCCCCGGCCCCGCCGAGGTAGCGGCACTCACCGCGCTGGCGACCCCGTCGATCGCGGCGGTCGCCCTGGTCGCCGAGCGGTGGGGACATCAACTGTTCGGCTTCGGGCCGACGATCCTGCGGCTGACGGTCGCGCACTTCCACTTCGCCGGGTTCGCCGCGGCGCTGACGGCCGGTCTGGTCTGCCGCGCGGTGCCGGGTCCCGCGGGCCGGTTCGCGGCGCTGAGCGTTCCGCTCGGCACCCTGACCGTCCTGACCGGCTACTTCACCGGCGAGGCGATCGAGCTGGCGGGGGCGGTGATCCTGACCGCGGGCATGTGGACGGTCGCGGTGCTGACCTGGCGCGACATCAGGCCCGGCGCACGGGACCGGTTCACGCGCGCCCTGCTCGCCGTCTCGTCCGGCGTGCTGGCGGCGACCATGGTCCTCGCCCTGAGCTGGGCGCTCGGCGAGGCCACCGGGCTCCCGCACCCCACCCTCACCTGGATGGCGGCCACGCACGGCCTCGGCAACGCCCTCGGCTTCGCACTCTGCTCGATCCTGTCCTGGCGACGACTCAAGGAGACCGGCGTATGAACGGTGGCACCTTCACCTACCGCGAGGTGGGCGCGACCCGGCTCGGACCGCTGCCGGACGGCTACCACCATCTCCACCACCGGACCAGGATCGGCCGGGGCCGCCCGGCGTTCGAGACGGCGGGCGCGGCCGTCACCACCTGGGCCCTGCACCGGCGGGCGGGCGCCCGTGTCACGGCCACCACGGCCCGGGCGGAGCGGGGCACCGGCGTCCGCGTCTCGCTGGGCGTGGGACCGCTGCGGATCGGCGTCCCGTGCGAGGTGGTGTGGAGCGTGTACGAGAAGGACCGCGCCGGCTTCGCATACGGCACCCTGACCGGGCATCCGGAGTGCGGCGAGGAGTCCTTCGTGGTCGAGCTGGGGGAGGACGGCTCCGTCTGGTTCACCGTCAGGGCCTTCAGCCGTCCGGCGCGTTGGTACACGCGGCTCGCGGGCCCGCTGGTGCCGGTGCTCCAGCGCGCGTACGCCCGGTGGCTGGGCCGCAACCTGGCCCGGATCGCGGCAGGCGGGTAGCCGTCGCCGCGCGGGCCGTCCGGCGTGCGGTCCCGTACCCCGGAATACAGGGGGTACGGGAGCGCTCCGCGGACCGGTCAGTCGACCCCGGGCAGGATGTGCGGCTCGGCGAGGTCGTCCTCGTAGCCCGCGAGGCGGATCGGGGCCGATCTGGCCCACACCTCCAGGTTGCCGATCTTCTCGGGCCTGCGGCTCCGCTCGGCGGACTCCGCCGGACGTTGTGGTTCGTGCTGCTTCAGATCTGGTGTCACCGCGCACTCCTCTGTGTCGGGTAACTCTGGGACAGGGTGGCTCCGTCGCGGTGGCGTCGTGTTGTCGGACGGGACCGCGGCCGTGGTAGGGGGCCTGTCCCAGCACGGCCATGGGGATGGTGTGTCCCCCGCTCGGCCGTCCGTGCGCACCAGGGTAACCAGATGAGCGCCGGCCCGCTCTATAGGGATGGCTTTCGGGTGAACTTCCGGCCAACCGGCCCCGTTCCGGTCGCCCGGGGCGTCACCAGTTGGCGGGCGCGTAGTCCTTGAGGAAGCAGCCGTACAGATCCTCGCCGCTCTCGCCCCGCACGATCGGGTCGTACACCCGGGCGGCGCCGTCGATCAGGTCGAGCGGGGCGTGGAAGCCCTCGTCGGCGAGGCGCATCTTGTCCGGATGCGGGCGCTCGTCGGTGATCCAGCCGGTGTCGACGGCCGTCATCAGGATCTGGTCGGACTCGAACATCTCCTGCGCGCTGGTGCGGGTGAGCATGTTCAGCGCGGCCTTGGCCATGTTCGTGTGCGGGTGTCCCGCGCCCTTGTAGCCACGGCTGAACACCCCTTCCATCGCGGAGACGTTGACGACGTACGCGCGGGCCGCGGCGGCCCGTGCCATCGCCGGGCGCAGCCTGCTGATGAGGATGAACGGCGCGGTGGAGTTGCACAGTTGCACTTCGAGCAGCTCGACCGCGTCGACCTCGGAGACCGTCTGCACCCAGCTGTTGGTGTCGTGCAGGTCGGGTACGAGCCCGCCGGCGTCGATCGCCGTACCGGCCTCGATCCTGGCGAGCGTGGCCGAGCCGCCGACCAGCGCGAGCCCGGTGACGTCGGACGCGCTCAGGGCCTCGGCGCCGCCGGCGGAGAGCACGGCCTGGGAACCGCTGCCGAACGCTCCGATGACCTGCGAGGCGGGCAGCTCGCCCGCGGGCAGGGGCGCGGACTCGGCCGCGAGCAGCTCGCTGTACGCCTGCGGGGAGCGGCGCACCGTCTGCGCGGCGTTGTTGATCAGGATGTCCAGCGGGCCCTCGGCGGCGACGGAGTCGGCGAGGGCGACCACCTGCGCCGGGTCCCGCAGGTCGATGCCGACGATCTTGAGCCGGTGGATCCAGTCGTCGCTGTCCGGCATGGCCTTGAAACGGCGGACCGCGTCGGCGGGGAACCGGGTGGTGATGGTGGTGTGGGCGCCGTCGCGCAGCAGCCGCAGCGCGATGTACATGCCGATCTTGGCCCGGCCGCCGGTGAGCAGCGCGCGGCGGCCGGTCAGGTCCGTACGGGCGTCGCGGCGGGCCCGGTTCTCCGCCGCGCACGACTGGCAGAGCTGGTGGTAGAACGCGTCGACCTCGGTGTAGCGGGCCTTGCAGATGTAGCAGGAGCGGGGGCGCTGGAGGATGCCCGCGATCTCGCCGGCGGCCGAGGACGACGGCAGCAGTCCCTGGGTCTCGTCGTCGATGCGCTCGGCGGAGCCGGTGGCGGTGGCCTCGGTGACGGCCTTGTCGTGGGCGGTCTTGGCGGCCCTGCGCTCCTGGCGGCGGCGCTGCTTCACCGTCCGGTAGATCCCGGCGGTGGCGCGCCGGACCGCGATGGCGTCGGGGTGGTCGACGTCCAGCCGGTCGAGTTCGTCCAGCACGCTCAGGCAGACGGCCATCCGCTCGGGGTCGATGCCGGGACCGGACTCCGGACCGCCGGGACCGGGCTCGGGGCTGTCGGGACCGGACTCCGGGCTGCCGTCCCGGGGCTCCGGGATGCCGGTCGCGGCCCGGTCGGCCGGGGTCGCCGGGCTCTCGCCGCGGGCCGGGCTGTCCTCTGTCACCGTCATTGTCGCTGCCATTCGTCGAACACTGCTCACTGATCACTGGGTCCGCTGGCTGCCGAGATCGTCACCGCAGGTCAGGAGAGTACCGACGGCACGGGTGCCAACAAAATCCCATCATTTTATCCGGTCCCGACCGGCGCCCCGACCGGTGCGCGCACGCCGAGGAACCGCGTGGCCCGGCGCACCTCGAATCCGAGCGACTCGTAGAGCCGTACGGCGCCGGTGTTGTCGGCTGCGGCATGCAGGAAGGGCGTCTCGCCACGGGCCCGGATCCCGTCGGCGACGGCCAGGACGAGCCGGGCCGCCAGTCCCCGGCCGCGGAATTCCGGGTCGGTGCAGACGGCGCTGATCTCGGTCCAGCCGGGCGGGTGCATCCGCTCCCCCGCCATCGCGACGAGCGCGCCGCCCCGGCGGATGCCCAGATAGGTGCCGAGCTCGACGGTACGGGCCAGGAAGGGCCCGGGCCGGGTGCGCTCGACCAGGTCGAGGATCTCCGGCACGTCGGCGGGGCCGAGGGGCACGATCGCGTCCCCGCCGGTGTCCCGCCCGCCGGGGAGTCCGGTGGCGACCATCTGGACGCCGTCGGCGTGGAAGGTGATCTCCCAGCCGGCGGGCGGCGGCCCCGCGAACCCGGCGGTCGCGAGGGAGCCGCCGGGCCCGGCGAACACGGCGGCGTCGGCCCAGTCGCTCTCGCCCGGGTCGTCGGGCAGCGCCAGCCACGGCGCCATGTCGGCCGGGTAGCGCAGCAGCCTGCCGTACCGCTCGGCGAGGTGCGCGTGCGGCCCCGTGAGCGCCGCGCGCGCGGGGTTGTCGAGCGGGTGCGGCGGCACGGGGCCGTCCGGCGCGGCGGCGTACGGCATGGGCGCGGATCCTCCATCTGAACCAGTGGGTCGGTCGCCCCCTGGGGCAACACCACCGTGTAATGCGGACAGGTGGCAGGCTATTCCGGCGCCCCGGACACCCGGCCACCCGGGGTTCGCACCGCGGCTGAGCCGCCGGGCGCGCGGAGGCCCCGGCCCGCCCCTGGCGGGGGCGGACCGGGGCCGTCTCCGGCGTCCCTCGGACGTCAGGAGGTCAGGACGTCAGGCCGTCAGGAGGTGCACTCCATGGCGGCCGGGTTCTCGGCGTCGCGGATCAGCGACTCGTGCGCCGCCCTGACCCGCTCGGCGTCGGGCTTCAGCACCTTGCGGTCGTAGGTGAGCAGACCGTTCAGCTCGCCCTCCACATCGGTGATCTGGGTGTAGACCGCGCCGTTGCTCCCCTGGCAGGCGAGTGCGCGCACCTTGGCGAGTTCGGCCAGGTACGAGTCGGTGTACGCGGCCTGGTCCACCCCCACGTAGGTGTGCTGCACCGGCCAGGCGTGGCCGGGCACGGCGAGGCCGAGGCCGCCGTACTCACCGCTGACCAGAGCCCGTTTCCCGTCCGGCGCGGGCAACTGGGCGCTCGGATAGCCGTGGGCGTCGGCGATGTCCCCGTTACGGCCGTCGACCGCGCCGCAGCAGTTCACCCCGCTCATGTTGTTGATCAGCCGGCTCGGGTCCCAGGACTTGGCCTGGTCGGCGACGCGCGCCTGGTCGTACTGGCCCCAGCCCTCGTTGAAGGTGACCCACATGATCACCGAGGGACTGCTGCTGTGCTGGTCGATCATCCGCTTCATCTCGTGCTCGTACTGGGTACGGGACGCCGCGTTCGGGTTGATGGTGTTCATCGCGGGCATGTCCTGCCAGACCAGCAGCCCGAGCCGGTCCGCCCAGTAGAACCACCGGTCGGGCTCGACCTTGATGTGCTTGCGCACCGAGTTGTAGCCGAGCTTCTTGTGCGCCTTGAGGTCGTAGGCGAGGGCCTCGTCGGTCGGCGCGGTGTGCAGCCCGTCCGGCCAGAAGCCCTGGTCGAGGGTGGCCATCAGGAAGGTGGGCTTGCCGTTGAGGACGGTCCTGGGGGTGCCGTCGACCTTCTCGACCGTGAGCGAGCGCATCCCGAAGTAGCTGCCGACGCGGTCCTTGCCGGCCGTCACCTCCAGCCGGTAGAGGTGGGGATCGTCCGGCGACCAGAGGCGCGGGTCGCGGACGGGCACGCTGAGCGCGGTGCCGCTGCGGCCCGTGACACTGCCGACCTTGCGCCGGCCGTCGTACGCGGTGGCCGTGACCGGGACCCCGTCCCGGATGCCGCGCACCTCGACGGCGAGCTTCTCACCGGCGACGTCGGGGGTGAGCTTCAGGGAGCCGATGTGGTCGGCCGCGACCGGCTCCATCCACACCGTCTGCCAGATCCCGGAGGACGGCGTGTACCAGATGCCGCTGGGGTCCAGGCGCTGCTTGCCCATCGGCGGGTTCTCGCCGTCCCTGGAGTCGGTGGGGTCGTAGACGCCGACGATCAGTTCCTGGGTGCGGCCGGGCTTCAGCGCGTCGGTGACATCGGCGGTGAAGCGGTCGTAACCGCCCTTGTGCTCGGTGACCTTGGTGCCGTTGACGTAGACCTCGGCCTGCCAGTCCACGGCGTCGAAGTTGAGGTTGAGCCGCTTGCCCTGGCCCACCTGCCAGTCGGACGGCACGGTGAAGGTACGGCGGTACCACATCCGGTCCTCGTGCCGTTCGACCCCGGAGAGCTGGGACTCCACGGGGTACGGGACGAGGATCTTCTCGCGGAGGTTCTTGCCGACCGGCGGGCTCTCGCCCTTCGTCGCGGCGGCGAACTGCCACTGCCCGTTGAGGTTCTGCCAGTCGCCGCGGGTCAGCTGCGGCCTGGGGTACTCGGGCAGGGCGTTGCGCGGCCCGACCTCCTTGGCCCAGGGGGTGGAGAGCTGGTACTCGGAGGTGTTGGGCCCGCTGCTCCAGAAGGCGTCGACGGGCTTGCCCTCGCGGGCGGCGAGGCCGCCGGCCCCGTCGTAGCGCACATCGGCGCTGCCGCCCTGGCCGACGACCGGTTCCTTGAGGGTGACCAGCAGCCGCCGGGCGTCCTTCGGGTCCTTCTTGACGGTGCCGAGCGGCCACTGGGCGCCGCCGATGACCGCGCTGAGGTGGCCGGCCAGACCGGCGGGCGGGGCGGCGAGCTGCTGCGCGAAGTCCAGGCGCAGGCTGCGGCCGTCGGGCAGGACGGTGGCGGCGAGGGCGCCGTCGTACGCGAAGCCGTCGGGCAGCCGGAAGGCGGAGGCGGGGACGGGCACCTTGGTACCGCCGGGCTCGGTCCACCGCAGGCGCAGGTTCGAGCCACCGTAGTGCTCGAAGTACTCCACCTTGATGTCGTAGGCCTGACCCTTCGTCAGGTCGACGGGCTGGGCGGTCTGTTCCTTGTCCCAGTCGTCGACCCAGTGGTCGATGGCGAGGCGGCCGTCGACCCAGAGCCGGAAGCCGTTGTCACCGGTCATCGAGAACGTGTGCGCGCCGGAGGTGGCCGGGACGACCTTCCCGGTCCAGCGCACGGAGACGTCGTCGGAGCGTCCGGTGGTGGCGGCCAGCCGCGGCTCCAGATTGGCGAAGTCGATGGCCGGGTCGAACACGGTGGCCTTCAGCTCGTGGAAATCGAAGGCGCCGGGAGCGGACTGGGTGTAGTACTCACCCTTGAGTCCATGCACCTCGACCGGGTCGTCCGCGGCCGAGGCGGCGGGCGCCGCGGTGAGTCCGGCGACGCCGAGGACGGCGGCGAGCAGGAGGGCCAGTTTTCTTCGGATGCGCACGAATCCTCCTTGCGAAGAGAGGGTGGCGGCTCGTTGCGTCAGTCTGTACAACGTTGGAAGGAACGGCAGTTGGCATGACAGCACGCCAAATCCTGCACTGTCCAGACCCGGGGAGAAGGTATCGGTGACCGTCAGCCTCAAGGACGTCGCGGAGCGCGCGGGCGTCTCGATCAAGACCGTGTCGAACGTGGTCAACAACTACCGGCACGTCACACCGTCGATGCGGTCCCGCGTGCAGCGGGCCATCGACGAGCTGGGGTACGTACCGAACTTGACGGCCAGACACCTCCGCAAGGGCCGCACCGGCATCCTCGCGCTGGCCGTGCCCGAGCTGGGCAACCCGTACTTCGCGGAGCTGGCGGGCGCGGTCATCGACGCCGCCGCCGAGCACGAGTACACCGTGCTGCTCGACCACACCGGGGGCAGCCGGGAGCGGGAGATCCTGGTCAGCCAGGGGTTCCGGGCGCGGGTGATCGACGGGCTGATCCTGAGCCCGATCGAGCTGGAGGCGGAGGACCTGCGCGGCCGGGACCAGGACGCGCCGCTGGTGCTGCTCGGCGAGCGGGAGTACGACCTGCCGTACGACCACATCGCGATCGACAACGTCGCGGCGGCCAGGACGGCCGTACGCCATCTGCTCGCGCTCGGCCGGTCGCGGATCGCGTTCCTCGGGGCCCGCACCGACCGGTTCAACGAGCCCTCGCAGCTGCGGCTGCGCGGCTGGCGGGCGGAGCTGACGGCGGCGGGGGTGCCCGCGCCGGACGCGCTGGTCGCGCCGACGGGCGGCTGGGCACACGCCGACGGGGCGGCGGCGATGGCCCGGCTGCTGGACTCGGGGGAGCTGCCGGACGCGGTCTTCGCGTACAACGACCTGATCGCCATCGGCGCGATGCGGGTGCTCTCCGAGCGGGGGCTGCGGGTTCCGGAGGACGTGGCGGTGGTGGGCTTCGACGATGTCGCGGAGGGCCGGTACGGGACGGTCACCCTGACCAC
This sequence comes from Streptomyces sp. NPDC056987, assembly GCF_042673865.1. NCBI lineage: Bacteria > Bacillati > Actinomycetota > Actinomycetes > Kitasatosporales > Streptomycetaceae > Streptomyces > Streptomyces sp. NPDC056987. The sequence goes on along the minus strand of NZ_JBHURV010000022.1, from coordinate 18,309 downwards.
GGTCTCCCCCGCGAAGCACACCATCGCCCGGCTCGCGGTGCGCTCGCTCGTGGAGCGGCTGGAGGGAGCCAGGGAAGGCGCCGGTGACGAGGTCGGCGACGGCCCGCGGGCGCGGGAACTGCGGGCCGAATTCCGGCTGGTGGAGCGAGAGTCCACGCTGGGCAGAGCGTGATGTGCCCGTACGGAGCGGTAGCGGGCCCGGGTGGCGCCGTTCTCGCGCGAAGGGTTTACAGGATCCGTACAACGATGTAAAAACCCTTCCGAACGAGCGCAGCAGACCGTGCAGACCAGCAGACCGTACGAGCCGATCTCCCGGGCGGTGTTCGCGCGCCGGGGCCGTGCCGAGATGGGGTTCCGCCATGAAGTCCTCCGCCCGCTCCACCACCACGACCGTCCTCGCCGCGAGCCTCGTCGCCGCACTCGCCCTGACGGGCTGCGCCAAGTCGGAGGAGGACGCCGCCGGTGACAGCGCGACGGCGACCGCCGCCGGAGGCGGCGACCAGGTGGTCGCCTCCCCCGGCGCCGGGGCCGACAAGACCTGCACCCTCGAACAGTTCGGCGGCGAGAAGCTGGACCTCTCGGGCGCGACCGTCGGCTTCTCCCAGTCCGAGAAGGAGGCCAACCCCTTCCGGATCGCGGAGACTGCCTCCATCGAGGCGGAGGCGGCCGACCGGGGGGTGAAGCTCCTCACGGCCAACGCCCAGTCGCAGTTCTCCAAGCAGATCAGCGATGTCCAGGACCTGATCGCCAAGGGCGCGGACCTGCTGGTCATCGCCCCGCTCAACTCGGACGGCTGGGGCCCGGTGCTGCGTTCGGCGGCGGCGAAGAAGATCCCGATCGTCACCATCGACCGGAAGATCAACGCGACGGCCTGCAAGGACTACGTGAGCTTCATCGGCTCGGACTTCATCGAGCAGGGCAAGCGCGCGGCGGACCGGATGATCGAGGCCACCGGCGGCAAGGGCAAGGTCGCCATTCTGCTCGGCACCGCCGGGAACAACGTCACCACGGAACGCACCAAGGGGTTCAAGGACCGGATCGCCGCCGAGGCCCCGGGGCTCCAGGTGGCGTTCGAACAGACCGGCGAGTTCGCCCGGGAGAAGGGCCAGCAGGTCACCGAGCAGCTCATCCAGTCCAACCCGGACATCACCGGGATCTACGCCGAGAACGACGAGATGGGCCTCGGCGCCGTCAACGCCCTCAAGAGCGCGGGCAAGAAGGCGGGCGACGTCAAGATCGTGACGGTCGACGGCACGCGCAACGCGGTGCGCGGCATCGTGGACGGCTGGATCTCCGGTGTCATCGAGTCGAATCCGCGCTTCGGGCCGCTGGCCTTCGAGACGCTCGACACCTTCACCCGGGGCGAGAAGGTCTCGCAGGACGTCGTCATCCAGGACAGCGCCTACACCCCCGAGAACGCGAAGGCCGATCTCGGCAAGGCCTACTGACGTGCCGCCGGAAACGCCGGAGCCACAGAGAGCACCGGAGCCGCAAGAGGTACAAGAGGCGCCGGAGAACGCCGTACGGCCGCCGCTGCTGTCGGTCACCGGGCTGACCAAGTCCTTCCCCGGCGCGCGGGCGCTCGACGGGGTGGACCTCACCGTCGGCCCCGGCGAGGTCCACGCGCTGATCGGCGAGAACGGCGCGGGCAAGTCCACGCTCATCAAGGTACTCACGGGGGTGTACCGGCCCGACGCGGGCGAGATCCTCCTGCGGGGCGAGCCGGTACGGTTCGCCACCCCGCTGGAGGCGCAGCACGCCGGGATCTCCACCATCTACCAGGAGGTCAACCTCGTCCCCCTGATGAGTGTGGCCCGCAATCTCTTCCTGGGGCGCGAGCCGCGCGGCCGCCTCGGACTGATCGACTTCGGGCGGATGCACCGGGCCGCGGACGAGGCGCTGCGCGGTCTCGGGCTGCGCGTCGACGTCCGCCGGCCGCTGCGCTCGCTGGGGGTCGGCGCCCAGCAGATGGTGGCGCTGGCGCGGGCGGTCTCGGTCGACGCGCGGGTCGTCGTCATGGACGAGCCCACCTCGTCGCTCGAACCACGCGAGGTCCGCACCCTGTTCGGGGTGATCAGGATGCTCACGGAGCGCGGGATCGCGGTGATCTACGTCAGTCACCGGCTCGACGAGCTGTACGAGATCTGCGACACCGTCACCGTGCTGCGCGACGGCCGCCGGGTCCACGCGGGCCCCATCGCCGGGCTGGAGCGGCTGCGGCTGGTCTCGCTGATGCTGGGGCGCGAGATGGGCGAGGTGCGCGGCGAGGGGCTTACCAAATTCTCCGGCGGGCACGACACGGGCGGCGAACCGGTGCTGGAGGCAAATGACCTGACGTTGCGTCAAGTACTCCACGGGGTGTCGGTACGGGTGCGGCCCGGCGAGGTGGTGGGGCTCGGCGGGCTGCTCGGCTCCGGCCGCAGCGAGACCGTGAAGGCCGTCGCGGGCGCGCTGCCGCCCGACTCGGGCCGGGTGGTCGTGGCGGGGGCGCCCGTACGGACCGGGTCCACGCCCGCCGCGATCCGGGCGGGCATCAGCCTGCTGCCCGAGGACCGCAAGGCCGAGGGGATCGTCCCCGGGCTCTCCGTACGGGAGAACATCGCGCTGGCCGCGCTGCCGGGGCTGGCCCGCTTCGGGCTGGTCGACGACGCCAGGATCGACCGGCTGGTCGACACCTTCATGAAGCGGCTGCGCATCAAGGCGGCGGGTCCCCACCAGAAGGTCGGTGAGCTGTCCGGGGGCAATCAGCAGAAGGTGCTGCTCGCCCGCTGGCTGGCGATGCGGCCCAAGGTGCTGCTCCTGGACGAGCCCACGCGCGGCATCGACGTCGGCGCCAAGGCCGAGGTGCAGGCGCTGATCGACGAACTCGCGGGCGAGGGGCTCGGGGTGGTGCTGATCTCCTCCGACATGGAGGAGCTGATCGAGGGCTCCGACCGGGTCGTGGTCCTCAAGGACGGTGCGGTGGTGGCGGAGCTGACGGGTGCCGAGGTGACCGAGGACCGGCTGCTGGGCGCCATCGTGGCCGGTTCCGCACCCGGGGAGGACGGAGGGTCCCCGCATGACTGATCTCGCGGCGCTGCGGCGCCTGCCCCTGAACCGGGCCGACCGGGGGCGCCTGCTGACGCTCCTCCAGGAGTACGGCGTCTACGCGGGCGTGGCCGTCCTGCTGGTCGCCAATGTCCTGCTCACCCCGCACTTCCTGTCGGCCGAGAACTTCCGTACCCAGGCCGTGCAGGTGGCGCCCGTCATCATCGTGGCGCTCGGCATGGCGCTGGCCATCGGCAGCGAGGGCGTGGACCTCTCCGTCGGCGCGGTGATGGCGCTCGCCACCTCCCTGCTCTCCCTCTACCTCGGGTACGGGCCGTGGATCGCGCTGCTCGCCGCCGTGGTGGGCGGGGCGGCCGTGGGGCTCGCCAACGGGTCGCTGGTCGCGTTCATCGGGGTGCAGCCCATCGTGGCGACGCTCGCGCTGATGGTCGCCGGGCGGGGTCTCGCGCTGGTCCTGCTCCCGCAGCTCAAGGACGTCCGGGACCCGGGGCTCGCCGCGCTGGGCTCCGGCGATCTGCTGGGCGTCCCGTACCTGGTGCTGATCGCCGGCGCGCTGGCGCTGGCGGTGGGCTTCACCGTACGGCGCACCACGTTCGGCCGGCAGCTCCTCGCGATCGGGGACAGCCGGCCGGCGGCCCGGCTCGCGGGGCTGCCGGTGCGCCGGGTGCTGATTCTCGTCTACGTCGCCTCGGGTGTGCTGGCCGCGGTCGCGGGGGTGCTGGCCACCGCCCGGCTCCAGGCGAGCGACCCGACCTCGCTCGGGACCCTGATGGAGCTGTCGGCCATCACCGCCGTGGTGGTGGGCGGTACGCCGCTGAGCGGTGGCCGGATCCGGATCGGCGGGACCGTGGCGGGCGCCGTACTCATCCAGCTCCTCACCGCCACACTCATCAAACACGACCTGCCGCCGTCCTGGACCCAGATCGCCCAGGCCGTGGTGATCGTGCTCGCGGTCTACGCGGCACGGGAACGGGGGAAGCGGTGACCACGGTGGAGACCAGGGAGGCCCACTCCCCCGCGGACGAGGCGGAGGCCCCCGGCGCGAGCCGGGCCGAGCGGCTCAGCGCCTTCGCCCAGCAGCATGGGGCGCTGGTCACGCTCGCCGTGGTGGCCGTCGCCGCCTCCGTCGGCTTCGACACCTTCGCGACCGGCGACAACCTGGCCAACATGGCGGTCTCGTCGGCGTTCCTCGCCGTCGTCGCCCTCGGCATGACCTTCGTGATCATCACCGGCGGGATCGATCTGTCGGTGGGTTCGCTCTTCGCGCTCGGCGGGGTGCTCGCGGCCTGGGGCTCGCGGTACGGCACGGCGGTGGCGCTGCTGCTGCCGCTCGCGGTGTGCGGGCTGATCGGCCTGGTCAACGGTCTGCTGATCGCGCGGGCGCGGCTGGCCCCGTTCATCGTGACGCTGGCCGCGATGCTGCTGGCGCGCGGGGTGCTGCTGTCGGTCACCGACGAGGGCGCGAACACCTATCTGGTGGACGGGACGTCCTTCTTCGCCCGGCTCGGCCAGGACAGCCTGTTCGGGATCGGCCTGCCGGTGTGGATCACGGCGGCGCTCTTCGTGCTGGGCGCGGTGGTGCTGCGCCGCAGCCGCTTCGGCCAGTACGTGTACGCGGTCGGCGGCAACGAGGACGCGGCGGCGCTGATGGGCGCCCCGGTGGCCCGTACGAAGATCGCCGTCTACACCCTCTCGGGGCTCTGCGCGGGGCTCGCCGGGGCGCTCAACGCGGCCTGGCTGGTCTCCGGGGTGACCATTCTCGGTACGGGGATGGAGCTGGAGGCGATCTCCGCCGTCGTCATCGGGGGCACCCTGCTCACCGGCGGCTTCGGCTTCCTCAGCGGCTCGCTCGTCGGGGTGCTGCTGCTGAAGGTCATCCAGAACGTCATCAACCAGATCGGTTCGCTGGACTCCGCCTACCAGCAGGTCGTCAGCGGCGCCTTCCTGGCGGTCGTGGTGATCGCCCAGACCTGGCTGGGGAGGCGGCGCCGGATGCTGTGACGCAGGGCGCCGCCGGCCGGGTCAGACCACCGGCTGCCCCTTGCCCAGGGCGATGACGCCGTTCTTCGAGACGGTGTACAGCTCCTGGTCGCGCCCGGGGTTGACGCCGATCGTCGCCCCGGGCGGCACGTCCACGTTCTTGTCGAGTATGGAGCCGCGCACCACCGCCCCGCGTCCCACCCGTACGTTGTCGTGCAGCACCGAGCCCTGCACCATCGCGCCCTCGGCCACCACCACGCCCGGGGAGAGCACCGACCGGCTCACCTGGCCCCGGATCACACAGCCGGGGCTCACGATGGAGTCGGTGGCGATGCCGCCCGCCACGAAGCGCGCCGGGGGCAGCTGGCCGGGGTGGGTGTAGATGGGCCAGCGGCGGTTGTCGAGGCCGAACTCCGGCTCGGGCGAGATCAGGTCCATGTGCGCGTCGTAGTACGAGTCGAGGGTGCCGACGTCACGCCAGTAGCCGTGCTCCCGCGCCGACTCGCCGGGGACGTGGTTCTCCTGGAAGTCGTAGACCTGGGCCATGCCCCGCTCGGTGAGCATCGGCAGGATGGAACCGCCCATGTCGTGCACGGAGTTCTCGTCCTCGGCGTCCCGGTGCAGCGCGTCGACGAGGACCTTCGTGGTGAAGAGGTAGTTGCCCATCGAGGCGAAGACCCGCTCGGGATCGCCCGGCAGCCCCGGCGGATCGGCCGGCTTCTCCAGGAACCGTTCGACCTGGACTCCGTCGGCGCCCGGGGTGATGACCCCGAACGACGACGCCTCCGTACGCGGCACCCTGATGCCCGCGACGGTGACGCCCGCGCCGTTCTCCACGTGCTGGGCGAGCATCTGGCGCGGGTCCATCCGGTAGACGTGGTCCGCGCCGAACACCGCGATGTAGTCGGGGCGTTCGTCGTGGACCAGGTTGAGGGACTGGAGGATCGCGTCGGCGCTCCCCAGGTACCAGCGCGGCCCGAGCCGCTGCTGGGCGGGCACCGGGGTCACATAGTTGCCGAGCAGGCTCGACATCCGCCAGGTGGTGCTGACATGGCGGTCCAGCGAGTGCGACTTGTACTGGGTCAGCACGCACATGCGCAGGATGTCGCCGTTCACCAGGTTCGACAGGACGAAGTCGACGAGCCGGTACGTACCGCCGAACGTCACCGCCGGTTTGGCCCGGTCCGCGGTGAGCGGCAGCAGGCGCTTGCCCTCCCCGCCCGCCAGCACGATCCCGAGCACCGAAGGTCCACCACGCATGGCCGCTCCCTATGACTGGGTTCCTACCGGTTCCTGAGAAGCTCCCGGTACACGTCGTACGTACGCCGGGCCACCTGGTCCCAGCCGAACTCCCGTACGGCACGCCGCCGTCCGGCGGCCCCCATCCGGGCGGCCGACTCGGGGTCGTCGAGCACCCGGTTGACCGCTTCGGTGAGCCCCGACTCGAAGTCCTCCGGGTGGCGTTCGTCGTACGGTACGAGCAGTCCCGTACCGCCGTCGTCGACGACCTCCGGGATGCCGCCGACCGCCGAGGCGACCACGGCGGTGCCGCACGCCATCGCCTCCAGATTGACGATGCCGAGCGGCTCGTACACCGAGGGGCAGACGAACACCGCCGCGTGGCTGAGGAGTTGGATCACCTCGGGGCGCGGCAGCATGTCGGGGATCCAGTGCACCCCGTCCCGGGTCCGGACCAGCTCGTCCACCAGGGCGCGGAATTCGGCGCCGGTCTCCGGGGTGTCCGGGGCGCCCGCGCAGAGCACCAGCTGAGCCTGCGGGTCGAGGGCGCGGGCCGCGCGCAGCAGGTGTGGGACGCCCTTCTGGCGGGTGACCCGGCCGACGAAGAGCACATACGGTCGCTCCGGGTCGAGGCCGATCCGCTCCAGGACACCGGTGCCGGGGTCGGGGCGGTAGAGCCGGGTGTCGATGCCGTTGTGGACGACGCGCACCCGCCCGGGGTCGAGCGCGGGGTAGCACGCGAGGAGGTCGGCGCGCATCCCCCGGGAGACCGCGATGACGGCGTCCGCCGCCTCGAAGGCGGTGCGCTCGGCCCAGCGGGACAGCGCGTAGCCGCCGCCGAGCTGCTCGGCCTTCCAGGGGCGCAGGGGTTCGAGGGAGTGCGCCGTCACCACGTGCGGGACGCCGTGGAGCAGCTTGGCGAGATGGCCGGCGAGGTGGGCGTACCAGGTGTGCGAGTGGACCAGGTCGCGGCCGCCGAGCGCGGCGGCCATCGACAGGTCCGCGGAGAAGGCGCGCAGGGCGTCGTTGGCGTCCGCGAGACCGGGGGCGGCCCGGTGCCGTACCACGGTCCCGGCGTCGGTCCCCGGCGCGGGGAGCGACGCGGCGTCGCTCCCGGTCCAGCAGTGCACTTCGAGGTCGGTCAGCGGGCGGAGCCCGTCGGCCAGGAACTCCACGTGGACGCCCGCGCCGCCGTAGACCTCCGGCGGATATTCGCGGGTGAGCAGACCGACCTTCACGCCGTACCCCCGTCCTCGCCCGGCGACCGCGCGGCCCTGTCATGGTCACCCGGAAACCGTCCGGGCGGAAGACCGCTGCGTCGCCCGGCCGGAACCGGGCACACCCGGGCGGTCACGCTCCGCTGTGAGGGCCGGTACGGGCGGCGGCGCGGGCCCGGATCCGGGCCGCTCGGGCGGCGCCCGTGGAGGGGGCCCGAGCACGGCGCTGACCTGGGGCTACCCCTCCACGGGTGGAAACCGGCCCGGATTCGTACTACTACAGCAGTACGCCGGATTGACCTCTACAGGACGACGCGGGAGCCGTCCCCGGCGAGAGATCGTGAAGACATGAGTGCACTCGCCCTGTCCGTTCTCCTGTCGCTGGTCTCCGCGGTCGCCTACGCGTCCGGGGCCATCCTTCAGGAGCATGTCGCGACGGACACCCCCGCCCGCCCGTACGCACCGCTGCACCACGGGCTGTGGTGGGCCGCGGTGGCCCTCAACGGGCTCGGGGCGGCGCTGCACGTCGTCGCGCTGGCGTACGGGCCGCTCAGCGTCGTCCAGCCGCTCGGCGCGCTCACCATCGTCTTCGCGCTGCCCATGGCGGCGCTCTTCGTGGGGCGCAGGGCCGGGCGCACGGCGTGGCGGGGCGCGCTCATGGCGTCCGTGGGGCTGGCGGGGCTGCTCGCCCTCACGGAGGGGACGGACACCCGCGCGCTGGACGGCACGGAGCGGCTGGTCCTGGCCGCCGCGACGTTCGGCGCGGTGGGGGTGGTCTTCCTGGCCGCGCAGCTCGTGGGGCGGCCCGCCGTACGGAGCATGCTGCTGGCGGCCGCGGCCGGGATCGCGTTCGGCATCGCCTCTGTCTTCACCAAGACGGTCGCCGTGGACTGGACCGCGGACCGGCCCACCGTGCAGGCGTCGAGCCTGGTGGTGATCGCGGTCCTCGCGGCGGGCGGGCTGCTGCTGTCGCAGGCGTCCTACCGGGGCGCGGGGCTGGCCGCCCCGCTGGCCACGGTCACGGTCGTGAACCCGGTGGTGGCGGCGGCCGTGGGACTGACGCTGTTCGGCGAGGACTTCCGGTACGGGACGCTCGGTACGGCGCTGGCGCTGGCCTCGGGTGCCGTGGCGGCGGGCGGGCTGATCCTGCTCACCGTGGAGCGGTCGGCCGCCGCGTCGCGGGCCGCGCGGGCCGCGACGCGGGGCGGCGCCGGGTCATCGGTCCCGGCGGCCCGGCCTCCGGAGCGGGGGTCAGAGCCGGACACCGCCCGCGCGCAGGTAGGCGAGGGGGTCGATGTCGGAGCCGTAGCCGGGCCCCGTGCGCATCTCGAAGTGGAGATGCGGTCCCGTGCTGTTACCGGTCGATCCTGAGCGGGCGATCCGCTGGCCGCCGCCGACGTTCTGGCCCTCGCGCACGGTGAGCGCGGAGAGGTGCGCGTACTGGCTGTACTTGCCGTCGGTGTGCCGGATGACGACCTGGTAGCCGTAGGACCCGGCCCACCCGGCGGAGACCACGCGGCCGGCGGCGACCGCCTTCACCGAGGTGCCGGTGGGGACGGGGAAGTCGACACCCGTGTGGTAGCCGCTGGCCCAGGAGCCGGCCTGGCGGTACTGGGTGCCGGTGGAGGCGGCGACCGGCGCGGACATGCCGCCCGTCTTCGGCTTGGCGGCCGGGGCTTCGGCCTTGACCTGCCGCTTCTCCTCCTGCTTGGGCGCCTGTTCCTTCTTCTGCTCCTGCTTCTGTTCCTGCTGGGGCTTCTCCTGCTTCTTCTCCACCCGGCGCTCGGGCTCGGCCGTCGCCTTCGGCTTCTCGGCGGGGGCGGGCCGCGCCGTCTTCTCCGGCCGGGTGGCGGTGCCCTTCGAGGGCGCCTGGAGCACGAGCTTCTGCCCCGGGAAGATCAGGTCGGGGTCGCTGCCGATGACCTGGCGGTTCTCCTCGTACAGCCGCTGCCAGCCGCCCTTGACGGACTCCTCGACGGCGATCCGCGAGAGCGAGTCGCCCCGGGCGACCGTGTACCCCTCGCGCTGGGTCGGTACGGAGGTGGGCGAGGCGGCCTTCGTCCGCTCGGCCTTCGCCGTGGTCCCGGTCGTCTCGGTGGTCCCGGTCCGCGCGGGGGCGCTCTTGGCCTGGGCCCGCTCCACGGTGCCGGTGCCCTGCGCCGGGGTGATGTCGGGCGCGTCGCCGCCCCGGGTCAGTCCGGCCCGGACCGAGCAGGCGGGCCAGGCGCCGGGGCCCTGGCCCTTGAGCACCTTCTCGGCGACGGCGATCTGCTGGTCCCGGGTGGCGAGATCGGCGCGCGGGGCGTAGCGGGTGCCGCCGTACGCCTCCCAGGTGGACTGGGTGAACTGGAGCCCGCCGTAGTAGCCGTTACCGGTGTTGATCTGCCAGTTGTTGGTCGACTCGCAGGCCGCGACCTTCTCCCAGACGTCCACCGGGGCCGCCTGCGCGGTCGCCGCGGCGAGGAGCGGCAGGGCCATGCCCGCCCCGCCCGCCGTGACGGTGAGCGACGCACGGTTGATACGGCTCGGCTGATATCTGCGGTGCCGACCGGTTGCGGCCATGATGTAGCTCCCCCACTGGCTGTAGGACACGTCGCAGCGGCCAACGTAAAGGCTGGGCAAGGACCGTGACAAGAGCTCACCGTCGCGTCCCGGTCGCCGGACGGCCGCGTACCGGCACACAGCGTGCCATCCCGGAGCCCGTGGTGTCCCGGGGAGCGGGAAATTCGCCCGCCCGAACCCGGGCACGTGCCCGCGCGCCCCGTCCGGGAGGGAACCCCAGGGGATCAGGGGAGGAAGTCCCCCGGGGGGTCAGGCGTCCGGCGGTCTCGTCGGCTCCGTACCGGTCTGGGCGCAGACCGAGGCGGCCACCCGGGACGCGAAGCCCAGCATCTCCGTCACCTCGTCGCGGGAGAGCCCGGCGACGCCGCCGGACCGGTCCGCGCCGGGCGCGGTCAGCCAGTTGAGGACGCCGGCCATGAAGGCGTCACCGGCGCCGATGGTGTTGACCACCTCGACGGGTACGGCGGGCACGGAGACCGGCTCCGCGCCCCCCGCGAACGCCGTGGCGCCCCGGGCGCCCCGGGTGAGCACCACGAGGCGCCCCTCCCCGGCCAGCTTCCGGCAGCTCTCGTCGGGGTCCGTGCCGGGCCAGAGCCGGGCCAGGTCCTCGTCGCTCGCCTTGACGACATGGGCGAGCGCGCACAGCTCGCGCAGCCGCCGGACCGCCTGCTCCGGGTCGATCGTGCGGTCCTCGCGCACGTTCGGGTCCACCACCAGCAGCGAACGCGCGGCGCCCGCGCGGGCGGTGGCCGCGACCGCCTCGGCCGCGGGCTCCACGACGGCGGCGACCCCGCCCACGTACACGGCGGCGAACCGGTCGGTCCGCGCGGAGTGGTCCGGCAGCCGGAAGGTCGCCGTGTCGCCGATGTGGAAGTGGTAGCCGGTGCCGTCCGGACCCGGGTCGGCGACCGCGAGCGTCGTGGGCAGCTCCGAGCGTGCGCAGAGGCCGAGTTCCGTACCGGCGGAGACCAGCCGCTGCTCGATCACGCGGGCGAAGCCGTCGCCGCCGAGCGCCCCGGCGAACCAGCTCGGCGTACCGAGCCGGGCGAGGCCGGCCGCGACGTTGGCGGGCGCGCCGCCGGGCTGGGCCCGGTACGTCTGCGGATCGTCCGGCACCGGGACGAGGTCGATGAGCGCCTCGCCCGTCACGAGCACGGCGCCGGGGCCCACCTCGGTCACGGCTGGACCACGATCTTGCGTCCCTGGCCCGCCTTGAACTTCTCGATGGCCTGCGGGTACTGCTCCAGCGGCAGCCGGTCGCTGATGAAGACGGCCGGGTCGAGCACCCCGGAGGCGAAGAGCGCGGCGGCCCGCTCGTAGCTGTGCAGCACCGCCATGGACCCGGTGATGGTGATCTCCTGGTTGTAGATCCGGTACGGCTCGATGACAGCGGTCGTCGCGTAGTCGGCGACCCCGAACTGGAGGAACGTACCGCCCTTGGCGACCCGGCCCAGGCCGTCCTGGATGGCGCCCGCGTTGCCGGTGGCGTCGATGACGACGTCCCAGCCGGTGGGCCGGTCGAACTCGTCGGCCGAGGAACCGGAGCGCGAGCAGCCGAGCTTGCCGGCGGTCGCCAGCCGCTCCGGGTTGATGTCGAGCATGTCGACGGAGGAGGCGCCGGTGCGCTTGGCGAGCTCCAGCATCATCAGGCCCATGGTGCCCGAGCCGTAGATCAGCACCTCGGCGCCGAGGGTCGACCTGAGCACGTCGTACCCGCGTACGGCGCAGGAGAGCGGCTCGATCAGCGCCGCGTCCTTGACGTCGACGTGGTCGGGCAGTTTGACGCAGTTGGCCACGGGCGCGACGGCGAACTCCGCGGCCCCGCCCGGCTTGCTGACCCCGATCGCGTTCCACCGGTCGCACAGGTTGCCCCGTCCGGTGCGGCAGTAGCGGCATTCGTTGCAGTACAGGGACGGGTCGACGGCGACCTTGTCGCCGATCGCCAGTTCGGTGACGTCGGTGCCGATCCCGACGATCTCACCGGCGAACTCATGTCCCGGAACGATCGGCAGGGTGGGCGCGAACTCACCTTGCAGGATGTGCAGATCCGTACCGCACAGTCCGCATGCGGCGACGGAGACGACCACGTCGCGAGGGCCGGGGGTGGGGTCGGGAACCGTCGTGACGGAGACCTTGCCGACGGCTTCGACGATCGCTGCCCTCATTACTTCACAGCTCCAAGAGAAAGGCCCTGGACCAGCTTGTCCTGGGCGGCGAATCCTGCGGCGAGCACCGGCAGGGACACAACGACGGACGCCGCGCACAGTTGGGCGAGGAAGAGCCCCTGGCTGGTGACGAAGCCCGTCAGGAACACGGGGGCGGTCTGCGCCGTCACTCCGGTGAGGACCCGGGCGAAGAGCAGTTCGTTCCAACTGAAGATGAAGCAGATCAGCGACGTCGCCGCGATCCCGGGCGCGGCGACCGGCGCGACCACGCGCAGCAGGACGGTCGGCAGCCGGGCCCCGTCCACCTGCGCGGCCTCGATGATGGAGACCGGCACGTCGGCGAGGAAGGACTGCATCATCCACACCGCGATCGGCAGGTTCATCGAGGTGTAGAGGATGACCAGCAGCCAGATGTTGTCCAGCATGCCGACGTTCTTCGCGAAGAGGTAGACGGGCAGCAGCCCGGCCACCACCGGCAGCATCTTCGTGGAGAGGAAGAAGAACATGACGTCCGTCCACTTCTCCACGCGCTTGATGGAGAGCGCGTACGCCGCCGGCAGGGCCAGCAGGAGCACGAAGAGCGTGGAGAAGAACGACGCGGTCACGGAGTTGATCAGCGGCGGCCAGGGGCTCGCGCCGCCGCCCTCGCCGAAGAACACCCGGTAGCTGTCGAGGGTGAGTCCGGCGGTGAGCGAGGGCGGGTTGGTCGCCGCGTCGGCCTCCGTGTGGAAGGAGGTCAGCAGCATCCAGAGCGCCGGCAGGCAGAAGACGATGCCGACGATCCAGGCCAGCAGGCCGAGTCCGGCGGAGCGCCGCCTGGCCCGCCGGGCGGCGGGGGCGTACTTGTCGACGTGCGGCCGGGCGCTCGCGCGGGTGCCGGTCACGGAGAGGGTGCTCATGCGCGGTTCGCCTCCTCACTGAAGAGGGACGAGACGACGCGCAGGGCGAAGGTCGCGATCACGATGGTGCCGATCACGACCACGACGCCGGCGGCCGAGGCCAGTCCGTACTCGTGAGCCTGGTAGAAGGTCTGGTAGATGGTGTACGGGAGGTTGGCGGTGCCGAGGCCCCCGGAGGTGAGGGTGAACACCGCGTCGAAGTTCTGCACGATGTAGATCGAGCCGAGCAGGATGCCCAGTTCGAGGTAGCGGCGCAGGTGGGGCAGGGTGAGGTAGCCGAACATCTGCCATCCGGTCGCGCCGTCCAGCTTGGCGGCCTCCATGATCTCGGCGGGCCTGCTCTGGAGTCCGGCGAGCAGGATGAGCATCATGAACGGCGTCCACTGCCAGATCAGCGCGGCCTCGACCGCGAGCAGCGGCATGTCGGAGATCCAGTCGGGCTGGGTGGGGTTCTCCACCCCGAAGAGCCCGGTGAACCAGGCCCAGCCGCCGTTGAGGAGCCCGTACTCGGGGTTGTAGAGGACGTGCTTCCACATGAGCGCGGCCGAGACCGGGACCAGCAGGAACGGTGTGATCAGCAGGGTGCGGACAAAGCCGCGGCCGATGAACTTGCGGTCGAGGAGCAGCGCGAGGAGCAGCCCGAGGACCACGCTGGCGATCACCACGGTCGCGGTGAGCAGCACGGTGGTGAACACCGATTCGCGCAGGCTCGCATCCGTGAACACCGAGCCGTAGTTGGCGAGTCCGGCGAAGCTGCGCTCGTCGGGCGCGAGCGAGTTCCAGTCGAAGAGCGAGATCAACAGGGTTGCCACGAAGGGCAGTTGGGTGACCGCGACGAGGAAGACCAGGGCGGGCAGCAGCGGTGCCCGGGTGGCCCACGCGCGGGCCCGGGTGCCGCCCCGGCCGGCCTGGTGCGACGCGGCGGGCCGCGGCCCCCCGGCCGGGGTGAGTGGGGGTGTGCTGACGGAGGTACTCACTTCTGGTCCTTGCCCACCTTTTCGGCCAGCGCCTGCGAGTTCTTCAGCGCTTCGGCCACGGTCTTCTTGCCGGCGATGGCGGCACTGATCTCCTGCGAGACCTTGGTGCCGAGGTCGGTGAACTCCGGGATGTCGACGAACTGGATGCCGACGGTGGGACGGGGCTGGACGCCCGGGTCGGTCGGGTTGGCCGTGGCGATGGCGTTCTTGGTCACCTCGGCGAACGCGGCGGCTTCCTTCAGGTACTGCGGGTTCTCGTACGTCGAGGCGCGCTTGCCGGCCGGGACGTTCGACCAGCCGGCCTTCTCACCGGCGAGGGTCTCGTACTCCTTGCTGGACGCCCAGGAGATGAACTTCCAGGCGCTCTCCGTCTTGCTGGACGCCTTCTGCATGCCCCAGGCCCAGGTGTAGAGCCAGCCGGAGCTCTCCGTCTTGTCGACCGGGGCCGGCACGTAGCCGATCTTGCCCTTGACCGGGGATCCCTTGGCCTCCAGCGAGCCGGCGCCGGCGGTGGCGTCGTACCACATGGCCGACTTGCCCTGCGTCATGTTGTTGAGGCACTCGGCGTAACCGGCCTGCGGGGCGCCCGCCTCGCCGTGCTCGCGCACCAGGTCGACGTAGAACTGCGTGGCCTTGGTGAACTCGGGCGAGTCGAGCTGGGCCTCCCAGTCCTTGGTGAACCAGGTGCCGCCCATGGTGTTGACCACGGTCGTCAGCGGCGCGATGACCTCGCCCCAGCCGGGCAGCCCGCGCAGGCAGATGCCGCGCATGCCCTTCTCCGCGCCGTCCGCCTTGGCGGCGAGGTCCGCGACCTGCTGCCAGGTGGGCTTGTCGGGCATCGTCAGTTTCTTCGCCTCGAAGACGTCCTTGCGGTACATCAGGAAGGACGACTCGCCGTAGAAGGGCTGGCCGTAGAGCTTGCCGTCCTCCGCGGTGAGGGAGTCCGAGAGGGGCTTGAGTATGTCGCCCTGGTCGAACGCCTTGTCCTTCTCGGTGTACTCGTCGAGCGAGTGCAGCCAGCCGTTCTTCGCGAAGAACGGGACCTCGAAGTTGCTGATGGTGGCGACGTCGTACTGGCCGGCCTGGTTCGAGAAGTCCTGGGTGATCTTGTCCCGGACGTCGTTCTCCGGCAGGACGGTGAAGTTCACCTTGATGCCGGTTTCCTTGGTGAAGTTGTCCGCGGTCAGCTTCTGCAGGTCGACCATCTGCGGGTTGTTCACCATGAGCACGTTGAGCGTGTCGTCGCCGCCGGCGGAGGAGCCGCCACCCGCGCCACTGCACCCCGCGAGAAGCGCGGTCAAGGCCACACTCGCGCCCACACGCATGCGGATTCCACGACGTCGTTGTTGCAGTGGCATGAGAGATCTCCTGATCATTCGGGGTGGTGAGTGGGGGTTGGTGGGACGAGGGGACGGTGCGCCGGGGTGGCCTGCGGGGCGCGGGGTCGGGTCGGTCGGCGGAACGGAGAAGACGGGCGTGCCCGTTCGGGCGGAGGGGGACCGCCGTCAGACGCGGATGACCTGCGGTCCCAGCAGCGAGTACCGCTGGGCCTCGGCCGAGGGCAGTCCGGAGTCCGTGACGATGGACTCGAAGTCACCGACCTCGGCGAAGCGGCAGAAGCTCACCGCGCCGAACTTGGTGTGGATCCCGGCGAAGACCCGGCGGCGGGCGCTCCGCATCGCCTGGGCCTTCACCTCGCTGACGGCGGGGTCGGGGGTGGTGAGCCCGTACTCGCGCGAGATGCCGTTGGCCCCGACGTACGCGAGGTCGATGACGAACTCGGAGAGCATCCGGGTGGTCCAGTGGTCGACGGTGGCCATGGTGGAGCCGCGCACCCGGCCGCCGAGCAGCAGTACGGCGATCTTCTCGGCGTCCGCGAGGGCGGTCGCCACGGCGAGGGAGGCGGTGACCACGGTCAGCGGCCGGTCGCGGGGCAGCGCCTCGGCGACGAGCTGGGGGGTGAACCCCTCGTCGACGAAGACCGTCTCGGCGTCACCGAGCAGGTCGGCGGCGGCCGCCGCGATCCGGGACTTCTGGGGTACGAGCCGGGTGGTCCGTACCGCGAGGGTCGTCTCGAATCCGGCGCTCTCCACGGGATAGGCGCCGCCGTGGGTGCGCCGTACCAGTCCGTGTCCTTCCAGGGCGTGCAGGTCTCGCCGTACGGTCTCCTTGGCGACCTGGAGCCTCCCGGCCAGTGCGGTGACCTCCACTGACCCGTTGCTCCGGGCGATCTCAAGGATTTCTCGTCGGCGCTCGTCGGTGTCCACGACCACACACTTCCCTGCTTTTACTGCGGCTCAGCACCCGTTCGGGCTCGTGCGTCGTTTTTACAAGCAGGCAACCCGCTGCGACCAGGCTCTTCACAGCGTTGAGTGAGTCCGAGTCTGCCCGTTCGACCAACCGCGTCTGCCCTGGTCAGACCGGCCGGTGGGGTCGGTGTTGCACGGATCACTGCCCGAATGGAGTCACTTCGGTGCCCGTTCGGTGCCCGGTGCGGCCGTGGTCGGCACCGGAAACGGAGCCCGTTTGCGGGCAGGAGCGGGCGGCGCCGAACGGGGTGAACGGCCGTGTTCGGCGGTACGTATCCCTCCCCGGCGGCCCCGTCCGGCCGGCCCGGTACCCGCAGGTCTTTCTTGGCGCGCCCGGGTGCGGGGGTCTTTACTGTCGGGGCACGGCACAATTCGACGGATATCCAGGAGCACACGCATGAGTGGTACAGCCCAGATCGGTGTCACGGGGCTCGCGGTGATGGGCCGCAATCTCGCTCGGAACTTCGCCCGCAACGGATTCACCGTCGCGCTGCACAACCGCACCGCGTCGAAGACCCGTGCCCTGGTGGACGAGTTCGGTGACGAGGGCTCGTTCGTCCCCGCGGAGTCGGCGGAGGAGTTCGTCGCGGCCCTGGAGCGGCCGCGCCGGCTGGTCATCATGGTGAAGGCCGGTGACCCGACGGACGCCGTCATCGAGGAGTTCGCCCCGCTGCTGGAGGAGGGCGACGTCATCATCGACGGCGGCAACGCCCACTTCGCGGACACCCGGCGGCGCGAGAAGGAGCTGCGCGAGCGCGGCATCCACTTCGTCGGTGTCGGTATCTCCGGCGGCGAGGAGGGCGCCCTGCACGGGCCGAGCATCATGCCGGGCGGCTCCAAGGAGTCGTACGCCTCCCTCGGCCCGCTGCTGGAGAAGATCTCCGGCAAGGCGAAGGACGGCACGCCCTGCTGCACCCACATCGGCCCGGACGGCGCGGGACACTTCGTCAAGATGGTGCACAACGGCATCGAGTACGCCGACATGCAGCTCATCGCCGAGGCGTACCACCTGCTGCGCGCCGTCGCCGGCTACTCCCCCGCGAAGATCGCGGAGACCTTCAAGTCGTGGAACACCGGCCGCCTCGACTCGTACCTGATCGAGATCACGGCCGAGGTGCTGGCCCATACGGATGAGGCCACCGGCAAGGCGTTCGTGGACATCGTGACCGACCAGGCCGAGCAGAAGGGCACCGGCCGCTGGACCGTGCAGATCGCCCTCGACCTGGGCGTCCCGGTCTCCGGCATCGCCGAGGCGGTCTTCGCCCGTTCGCTCTCCGGCCACGCGGGGCTGCGGGACGCGTCGCAGACGCTGCCGGGCCCGGCGGCGGCGCCGCTGGGCGAGGCCGAGGCGGCCCGCTTCGCGGACCAGGTCGAGCAGGCGCTCTACGCGTCGAAGATCGTGTCGTACACGCAGGGCTTCCACCAGCTCCAGGCGGGCAGCGCGGAGTACGGCTGGGACCTCGACCTCGGTGCGATCTCGGCGATCTGGCGTGAGGGGTGCATCATCCGCGCCGCGTTCCTCGACCGGATCCGCGAGGCGTACGACACCCGGGCCGACCTGCCGAGCCTCCTCTCCGACAAGCAGTTCGCCGAGGAGATCGGCGCGGCCCAGGAGGACTGGCGCGCGGTGGTCGCCGCCGCCGTGCACCAGGGCGTCCCCACGCCGGGCTTCGCGGCGGCGCTCTCGTACTACGACGCGCTGCGCGCCGAGCGGCTGCCCGCCGCGCTGACCCAGGGCCAGCGCGACTTCTTCGGCGCGCACACCTACCGGCGCACGGACCGCGAGGGCTCGTTCCACACGCTGTGGGGCGGCGACCGTTCCGAGGTGCAGACCGGCTGATCCGGCGGCCGGCCACGGCTGAACGGGCTCCGCGCCGCCCGGGGGAGGGGCGGTGCCCGGTCAGTTGGCGGGG